>CANHBY010000175.1 GCA_947458895.1 Burkholderiales bacterium
GCATTTCACGCCGCGCGAAGTCATCAAGTTGATGGTCAACCTGCTGCTCACGCCGGAACAAGACCTGCGCCGCAGCCACGTGGTCAAAACCATCTACGACCCGGCCTGTGGTACGGGTGGCATGCTGTCGGTGGCCGAGAAATACATTCGTGACCTCAACAGCGAAGCCAAGCCGCATCTCTACGGCCAGGACTGGAACGACGAGGCTTGGGCCGTCTGTCGCTCCGACATGCTCATCAAGGGAGAGGATGCCGACAACATTGCGCTGGGCGACACCTTCACCAAGGATGCCCATGCCCGCGACGAGCAGGGTCACAAGCGCAGTTTCGATTACATGCTGGCCAATCCGCCCTTCGGTGTGGAGTGGAAGCAGCAACAACGCTACATCGAGCACGAGCGCGATACCTTGGGGTATCAGGGCCGTTTCGGAGCAGGCACACCCCGAATCAACGACGGCGCGCTGCTGTTCCTGCAACACATGATCGACAAGATGCGCCCGGCTTCAGAAGGCGGCAGCCGCATCGGCATCGTGTTCAATGGCTCACCCTTGTTCACCGGTGATGCTGGTGGTGGCGAATCGGAGATCCGTCGCTGGATCATCGAGAACGACTGGCTCGAAGCTGTGGTCGCGCTGCCCGACCAGCTCTTCTACAACACCGGCATCAGCACCTATATCTGGGTGTTGACCAACCACAAAGAAGCGCACCGAAAGGGCAAGGTGCAACTCATCGACGCCCGCAACCACTGGGTGCCGATGGAAAAAAGCCTCGGTAACAAACGCCGCCGTGTTGGTGACCCATCCGATAAGCCCAAAGACCCCGACTACATTGGTGACATCACTGGTCTGCACGGCCAGTTTCAGGAAGACGCCAGCCGCTGGGTGCTGTTCGATAAGGACGGCAAGGTCGTCACCGTCGCCAGCGCAGCCCCCACGGGCGATGCGCAGGAAGGCCAGCAGTGGAAGCAACTCTTGGTCAGCAAGGTGTTCGACAACGAGGATTTTGGCTACCACAAGATCACCGTCGAACGCCCCTTGCGCCTGAACTTCCATGCCACGCCAGAACGGCTGGCCCGTCTGGAGGACGAAACCACATTCAAAAATCTGGCGACCAGCACCAAGAAAGACGAAACCGCGCGCCTGGCCGACATTGCTGCTGGTGAACAGCGCCAGCATCAAATCCGCGACCTGCTGGCCGAATTTGCCAAGCGCCACCCCGAGCAGATCAACGACCGCAAGGTGTTTCTGGATCGCCTTAAGCCCGTAGATCGTGAGCTGAACGTGCGTCTCTCTGCGCCGGAGCTCAAGGCCGTGGTCAGCGCCCTCTCGGAGCGAGATGAAACCGCCGAAATCTGCCGCAACCGCGATGGCGAGGCCGAGCCGGATGCCGAACTGCGCGACACCGAGAACGTGCCGTTGAAGGGGAGCATCCAGGCCTATTTCGAGCGCGAGGTGTTGCCCCATGTGCCGGATGCGTGGATCGACCACAGCAAGACCAAGATCGGCTACGAAATCCCGCTCAACCGTCACTTCTACCGCTACGAGCCACCCCGCGAACTGGCCGTAATCGAGAGTGAAATCAAGGCGTTGGAGGCAGACATCGTCCGCTTGCTGGGCGAGGTCACAGCATGATGGAAGGTACGCTGGGTCACATCTGCGTTCCGGCAGCCCGTTTTTTTCTGGCGCAAGGCCATGCCTTTGCGTATAATTATTTCCAACAACACCCCCCACGCCTCTCCACGATGCGCACCAGGGGGGTTACTTTTTTGGGCTTCTGCCACGCGCGCAAGCCCCCTCAAAACCCCGCCACGTTGCAAACATCTGCGCGTTCTGGCGGGTTTTTTATGCCCACCGTTCGGGCAGCCGGAGCCTGCCGATGATCCAATACGGCAAACCGGCGCTGACCACCGATCAGCAAGTCGACCTGCTCATCCGGCGCGGCATGCACATCGCCGACCGGACGCAGGCGCGGCAGTACCTCACCCACATCAGCTACTACCGCCTGCGCGCCTACTGGTTGCCCTTTGAGCAAGCCGCCGCCAACGGCGATGACCACGCCTTTGATGCCGGTGCCGACTTCGCCACCGTGCTGGGCATTTACGACTTCGACCGCGAGCTGCGCCTGCTGCTGATCGACGCCATCGAGCGCGTCGAAATTTCCCTGCGCACCCGCCTGGCCAATGTGCTCAGCCTGCGTTACGGCCCCTTCGCCCACGAAGAGCAAGTACATTTCGCCAAGGCACACCTGTGGCAACAAAGTCGCGACGAGCTGGCCAAGGAATGCGCCCGCAGCCGCGAAACTTTTGCCGAACACTACCGCAACCAATACCCGCAGCTGCCCAGCCCGCCGCTGTGGGTGGCCTGCGAGCTGATGACGCTGGGCCACCTCTCGCGTTGGCTGCAAAACCTGCGCATTCCCAAAGACCGGCAAACCATTGCCGATGCTTACGGTTTGGATGAAAAAGTGCTGGTGTCCTTTGCTCACCACCTCACCATCGTGCGCAACCACTGCGCCCACCATGGCCGGGTGTGGAACCGCAAACTGTCACTGAAAATGCAGATTCCCGGCAAGAAGCCGGCCGGTTTGACGGCGCAATTCAACCCGGCGCAAGACCGCCGCCTCTACAACACCCTGACCATGCTGGCTTACCTGATGAGCGTGATCAGCCCTGCCTCTACTTGGCGTCAGCGGCTCAAGGCACTGATTCAGGCCACGCCGCAGATTGCCGTGGCGGATATGGGTTTCCCGGCAGATTGGGAGCAGATGGCGATCTGGCAGGAGAAAATGGCATGAAATACGCCGCTCAAGAAGTAAATCACAAGGCCCAGAACTGGCTTGGCGCGTTGCCCGATGGTTGGGCCACCAAGCGGCTGAAATACATCAGCACGATCAACGACGAGGCGCTGCCAGAGACAACCGACCCTGACTACGAGATGCTCTATGTCGACATCGGGAGCGTGGATGCAACAGAAGGGATTCAAAAAAAAGAGCCCATGATGTTCGAGACGGCACCGTCCCGAGCACGGCGCGTCGTTCAAGATGGCGACACTATTGTTTCAACGGTACGCACCTATCTGCGCGCAGTTTCCCCTATTCGAAATCCCGAACAAAACCTGATTGTTTCAACGGGTTTTGCAGTCATTCGGCCGAAGGGTATTGATCCACACTATCTTGCCTACAGCCTGCGGTCGTCGTATTTCATTGAAACTGTTGTTTCGCGGTCAGTGGGCGTGAGCTATCCAGCCACGAACCCTACTGACGTTTCGTGCATCGAATTACCATTGCCACCTCTCGACGAACAACAAAACATCGCCCGCTTCCTCGATGCCAAGACCGCGCAGATCGATGCGCTGGTGGCGCAAAAGCGCCAGCTCATCGACAAGCTCAGGGAAAAGCGGCAGGCGCTCATCGCCCGCACCGTCACCCGTGGCCTGCCGCCCGAAGCCGCGAAGGCAGCGGGGCTGGAGCCGAATCCGGAGATGACGGATTCGGGGGAGGATTGGATCGGAGCCGTTCCCAGCACTTGGTGCGTTGTACCTCTCAAGCGGCGCGCTCGCTTTGTTGAGGGGCCGGGAATTATGGCCTCGGATTTCATGGATGAAGGCGTACCGCTGATCCGAATTTCTGGCGTACAAGGTAAGTACGCGTCATTAAACGGCGCTAATTACCTTGATCCAGAGCTTGTCTCTGAGCGCTGGGCGCATTTCAAAACAAAAATCGGTGACTTGCTCATTAGCGGTAGTGCATCTACGGGACTCTGCTCTGAAGTTGATGAGGCCACAGTTGGTTGCGTCCCTTATACGGGGATCATCATTATTCGGGCGATCAAAAACCGAGCGTGCAATGCCTTTCTTCGTTGGTATTTCCAGTCGGATCAGTTTTTGTCTCAAGTCCAATTGATGAAGGCAGGCAGCACGATTCAACACTTCGGGCCAACACATCTTGCGCGAATGACCATTGCACTGCCACTTGATGTCGTAGAGCAGGAGGCGATTGCAGCATTCTTGGATAAGGCGACATCGGAGGTTGATTCGATGACTGCGGCGGTTGAAGCAGCGATAGATCGACTTGCCGAATACCGCCAAGCCCTCATCACCTCCGCCGTCACCGGCAAGATCGATGTGCGGGAATTGGCATGACAGCGGCTTTCAAAATCATTGATGGCTTTGATGCTTACCTCAAAGTGGTTCATGAGGAGTTCCCGCGCACCAACGGCAATCGTCTTTATTACCGTGGGCAAGGAAAGCGTGCTGAGGAAGGCTTTGATCTGAAGCCCTCGGTCGCGCGCTACCCTCATCTGGAAAAGCTGCCGCTGGCCGAGCGCGAATACAAAGAGGCGGAGGTGCTAGAAACCTTCAGCAACCATCTGCTCACCTATGTGCAGCACCGGCCACAAACGGCGTGGGAAGAACTGGCCATCGCCCAACACCACGGCTTGCCTACACGCTTCATGGACTGGACGACCAATCCGCTGGTGGCGCTGTATTTTGCAACCCGGCAGACCGAGAAAGACAAGGACGGAGTGCCAGTGGACAGCGCCGTGTATGTGCTGATCTCCAACCCGAAACGCTATGCCGATTTGAAGCGTGGCCAGGCGACGCAAGTGAAACCGGTGGGCGATGCCGCCACAGAGTCTGCCAGCGAGCCAGAAGA
>CANHBY010000176.1 GCA_947458895.1 Burkholderiales bacterium
ATAGGGTGGTGATCAGAAGCAAATGTTTCATGCGTCTCTTCGATGAGTTAATGAACCCGCATGATGCAGCCAACGAGCCAAGGCTGTTAGCCCGTGTGCGTCATTTGTTGTGCGGTGTGGCGCACGGGGGAGCCTGCCGCACCCTGTCTTCAGGGCCGAAGGTGTGAGGGGGGAAAACCAAAACGCTCGCGAAATGCCGCGGAAAACCGACTGTGCGAGTCGTAGCCGCAGCGCGAGGCAATCTCCGACACCTGCAGGGTCGACCCTTGCAACAAGGCCATAGCGGTTTCAAGCCTCACCTCTCGGACACATTGGCTGACTGAGGCACCTTCTTGCGCCAGCCGACGTTGCAAGGTGCTGCTGCTCAAATGGAAAGCCCGCGCAATATCGTCCAGCGCCCAGGTGGCCTGCGGCCTTTGCCTCACCAACCGGCGCACACGGTCTGCCCACGCCAACTCGCTGGTCGGGGCAAACACCAAGCCGCGCTCGGCCAGCAGCAACAGCACCTCTAAAGCCCGGTGTTCGCACACCGCCTGCGATGCTTCGCTGTCTTGCAGAGCTGCAGTGGCGTGGTTCATGGTGGCGGTGAATGCTTCATCGGCCACGCTACTGGCACAGCCTTGCAACGCCGCAGCGGCTGCAAACTGCCCAAAGCGGTCATGAAACAGCTCGACCATCGGTGGCGTAAAACCAATGATGTGCGCGATATAACGCCCACCAGGGCCGGGTTCGTTGATCATGTCCCATTGCGTTGCACGCGAAATCAGAAAGACCTGGCCGGCCGCAAACTCGTGAAGCCCAGTGGGAGTCACCAGACGTTTTCGGCCGGCGACCACCCATCCCACCCAGTCGTCCCGAACCGTGGCGGTGCGAACGCTGTGTTGCACCGAAGTGGATATCAAATGGGCGGTGGCATTGGCAACAGCGGGCATGGCGGGAAGATGGTCTCGGTTGGGCGGCGAGCCCCCGCCAGGGGACCCGCGTGAGAGGGAAGGCGCACCAGGCACCGTCTGGCCAATAATGCCTCATTCCAAATAATTCCGCAGGAGTTCACCACATGGCCGCCATCAACAAAGTGAATCAACTCCCAGAAGTACACGGCCAGCTCAGGCTGGCGTGAAATATGACCGCCAAAGGCCCCGCTTTTCATCAATTCATTGCAATTACCAGCAGTCTAAAGTGAGGGAACATTGAGAGTTCAACCTTGCTAAGAACCGCAGTTGAGCGCTTACTTCCGCTGGCAACACCTGATGAACACTCAGAATTTCGCACAAGAACCCCATCACCTTTGAGGTGAAAGTGCTACGCACCCGATTGAGCAGCGCTGCCCACTCGGGCGCGTCCAACTGCGGTTTTTAGCAAAGGAGCAACACCCATGCCCTACGCCCGCCGAAATGCTTCAGGCCAACTTGACAGCCTTCACCGCACAGCCACCGCAGAGGCCAGCGAATACGTTGACCGACATAGCCACGAGGTACGTCAGTTTTTGGGGGACACCGAACATGCAGACGGCCAGTTCGGGGAGCTGGATGCCAATTTTGTTCGAGTCATTGAAGACATGATCGACACCCTGGTGGCAAAAAACATCATCAACATCACCGACCGGCCACCGCAAGCTCAGGCCAAAATCTTGGCACGCAAGAGCTTTCGTGAACGCGTTTCTCAAAGCCCTTTGCATGTGCTGGAAAAAAATCATGGCGGTGCCTGAGCTTTGGCTCATTGAAACGTAGGAAACTGTCACTGGGGGCTGAAGCTACAAGGCAAGGCCAATTGGCACATGGGTTGAATTGTGGGCATCCCTGCCTTCCCTCATGGGGTAAAAGATAGAACCGGCTACGATGAAGTTTCAATTTCATCGTGCGGAATCACAAAAACCCTGAATCCAGAGGCCGACCAGCATGCACCACCTTCGCGACCGAGGCTACGCCCACCCATTGGCATCTGACATCACCTCACGCGAGGTTTACGAAGGCCGGCGCACTTGGCTCAAGGCGGCCGCGCTCTCAGCGGGGGCCGGGGCGAGCCTGTGGGCGCAACAGCAAGCCTATGCTCAAACAGCCGCGCCGGGCAAACTGGCCGCACTAGCCGCCACACGCAGCAGCGTTCCAGGGGCGATGACCCTCGACAAGCCAAGCTCTTATGCTGATGCCAGCACCTACAACAACTACTATGAATTCGGCACCGACAAGGCAGAACCTGCCAAAAGGGCGTTCAGTCTGAAAACGCGCCCCTGGACCCTCGCCATCGAGGGCGAAGTCAAGAAGCCCCGTGTTTTCGGCCTTGAGGATCTGCTCACCCTCAGCGCCCAAGAGGAGCGCATCTACCGGCTGCGCTGCGTCGAAGGTTGGTCGATGGTGGTGCCTTGGATCGGATACTCGCTCAGCGAGCTCATCAAGCGCGTTGAGCCCACAGGCAAGGCTAAGTTCATTCAGTTCATCAGCCTGGCCGACAAACAACAGATGCCTGGCCTGAGCTCTAGTGTGCTCGATTGGCCCTATGCCGAAGGCCTGCGCATGGATGAAGCCATGCACCCCCTCACCTTGCTGACATTCGGGATGTACGGCGAGGTTCTGCCCAATCAAAACGGCGCGCCGCTCAGAATCATCGTGCCTTGGAAGTACGGGTTCAAAAGCGGCAAATCGATCGTGAAAATTAGGTTTTTGCCCGAGCAACCCGCCACCTCTTGGAGCAAGGCTGCCCCTCGGGAGTATGGGTTTTATGCCAACGTGAACCCCAGCGTGGCCCACCCTCGGTGGAGCCAGGCCAGCGAGCGGCGCATCGGCGAAGACGGCCTTTTTCAAAGAAAGCGGCCGACTCAGATGTTCAACGGCTATGAGGCCCAGGTCGGGTCTCTGTACGCCGGCATGGACCTGAGCCGCTATTACTGAGCCTAGAGCTGAGTTGTTCTCCCCTAAAGCGGCTATGGCGATATCTCAACACGGTGCTGTGCGCTGGTGGAACCGATTGGCCAAGCCCGCGGTATTTTTACTGTGTCTGGTCCCGGCTGCGTGGTTGATTTACGCTGCCTTCGCCAATGCGCTGGGCCCCAACCCTGCCGAAGCATTGATTCGCAGCACGGGTGACTGGACCCTGAGACTGCTGTGCGCAACGCTCGCCATCACGCCCCTGCGCACGGTGCTGCACAAGCCAAGCCTTGCAAGGTTCAGGCGCATGCTGGGGCTGTTCACGTTTTTCTACGGGGTGCTGCACTTCATCTGCTACAGCTTCTTCGACATGGAATGGGTGTGGGCTGACCTCGCCGCGGACATCATCAAACGCCCCTTCATTCTGGTGGGCACCGCCACACTGCTGCTGATGCTGCCGTTGGCGCTCACCTCGTCCAACCGGGCCATCAAGGCACTGGGTGGCGCACGGTGGCAAAAGCTGCACCGCCTGGTTTACGCGACCGCAGTGCTGGCTTTGTTGCACTTTTTCTGGATGCGTGCGGGCAAAAACGACTTTGCCGAAGTCGCTGTCTATGCCGCAGTAGTGGCGTGCTTGCTGGGCTGGCGCGTGCAACGGGCTAGACACAAAAGAAGGCTTCAAGCCTGATCGAAGGACCCTAGTGTCGTGTCACGGCTGAAATGCCGCTTGCTCGCTTGCCCTCAAACCCGATGGCGTCGTTGCTTCTCGTCGCCATAGCCCAAGCTATGACTCCTCGTCGCGCCTGGGCGTGTTCGGAAAGTCGTCGTCGGGCAGAAAATGGTCTCTTGGAGTGAGCTGCCAGGCGCAAAGCACAGCAATACCAATAGGTATTGCGAGCATTTGCAACGCCGCAGATCACTCCAAGAGACCGTTTTATGGCTGGCGAGGACTTTGCGAACACGCCCTACCCAGCGGGCTTGATGGCGGCGCGATCAAACGACATTTCAGCCCTGACACGACACTAGCCAACCGCATTGCAACCATTCATCCAGCAAGCCAAGGGCCTCCTCGGAAAGCTGGGCCACCTGTTCTGCTGACAAGCAGCGTTGATCGGCCAGGCAGCGCATCAGCTTCGCATCACGCCCTGCAGCCCGATAAGACTCGCCGTTGATGAACACGTGCCGGTCGTCATAGAGCATTCGGGTGCGCGCATCCAGGCGCAAGCCCTCTTCAAGCGCCAGGGGCAGCGGCTCGTCGAACCACGTGCTAGCTAAGGGCTCGCTCAGCCACTCGCCCAGCGCACGAGCCTGTGAATTGGGATCCGCCATCAGGCGTGCAATGGCCTCCTGAGCGAAGGCCTGCATGGCAGGCGGAATGCGGCCTGGGCTGTCGGTGGCCATCTGTTGGGGGTCACGGTAGAGAGGGCTGGCGCTATTTCGCACGCTGTCAGGTTGCTGCGCGGCCTCCTCGGCGTCATCCTGCGCCGCATCGAGCACTCGCTGCAAAACCTCGCGCGCAAACTCGTCACGCGCGGGAGCGCGAAACCCAATCGAGCAGGTCATGCACTCGCCCACGGCGACGCCGTCGTGAGCCCAGCGCGGTGGCAGGTACAGCATGTCTCCTGGCTCCAAAATCCATTCATCTTCAGGCTCGAAATGGCTCAGCACCTTCAAGGGTGCGTCGGGCACCAAACGGGGCTCACGCAAGCGGCCAATGCGCCAGCGACGCTGACCCTGCACCTGCAAG
>CANHBY010000177.1 GCA_947458895.1 Burkholderiales bacterium
GCGCCAGCCCTTCGGGTGGACGGCACAAAGGGCGCACTCAGCGTTGCAAATGCTCTACGTGGGCACCACCACGTCTGCGCTTTGCGCCTCGATTGCGCCCTTTGTGCCGTCCACGCAGGGGTCAGATGATTGATGTCACGCCCTAGGCTTGCCACCTGTTTGATGGGCGTTACCCTACCCCCTCAGCTGAGGGGGGCGTTGTTCGGAGTCAATATTTCAATGGGCCCCAACAATAGGATACGCGGATGTCAAGAGTCACCGCTTCCCTTTGCCTTGCGCCTTTGCGCCTGATCTTCCCTTTGATCGGGGCTGTCGCAATGACCGCTTGCGGTGGGGGCGTTGGCCCACCAACAGCAACGTCAACAACGTCGGTGATCACGCCCGCCGTGTCGCCCGCCATTGCCCCGGCACCCGAGCTGACACCTGCCCCCAATTGCCCCGACCCGGTTCCCAGCCCGGTGTCATCTGCAGTGTTCGAAACCCCTTCGGGTGCGGCCGCCTCTGGCGTCCTCTTGAGCAGGGACGGCAGCAGCGCCTGCTTCATGGCCTCCAAGGCTTTTGGCGTTCGCTCCCAAGTGGCCGCGGTTCAAGGGCCTGAAAGTTTCTACTACTTTGAAGCCTCGCGCTCTAGCTTCGAGCATCTCTACATTGGTGTGGGTGGTGTTGCCCCCACCGAGGCAGGGCCAGGGCTGAATCTTGCGCCTACCGCCGACAGCCTGGTTGCCTGGGACAGAAACACGCTGACCAAAAATCCTGCGGGTGAGGACCAGTACGGTGGTATCGGTCGCCAAGACGTGATGGGGTATGCCGTGGATTACCGCGGAAAATACCCTGTGGTGTACGTCATTGGCGATGCTTCCGCCGCCGATGAGTCTTTCCCTTGCCCTGGCGGTGCCAAGGGTCCTGCGCCTTGTGTCTTCCAGCGGGTTCAATTGGCTGACACCACAGGCTCGCTGTACATCTATGCCTATGGCACCACTGACGGCGCGGCCGCAGACCCCAGGGTCTCCATCAACACCGGCAGCGACCTTGTCACCAGGCCGTACACCTACTCGCAGGCTGAAGTTCGCAAGGCCTTGCGGGCAGCCTGGTACCAGGGCGACCGTGGCCTCAACCCGCAATGGCCCTCCAGAACGGGCCCACGCGAGCTGCCAGCGCTCACGCGCAGCAGCCGTGCGCGTGCAGTGATTCGCCTGGATGATCCCAAAGCCTATATCAGCGCCTTCACGGCGAAATCGGGGGGCGACACCGCCAGTATTCAGTGGGTTGATGGCAATGGCCTGCGCCTCGGTACCGGTGGCACCTTGGACTTGACGCCCACGCTGCTTGCAAGCTTGGGGGCGGGCGACCACCAGATCATGGCCTCCGTTGTGGGTGCCAACTCAGGTCTTTACGTCGAAGTTTCCTTTCAATTGACTGTCGTCCCCTCCGGCAGCAACCCCGACAACGACCTGGACGGCCTGACCTACGATCAGGAAAAGGCAGCCGGCACAGACCCCGCCAACCCGGACACCGATGGTGATGGGCTGTCTGACGGCGCTGAGGTGGCGCTGGGCTCCAACCCTGCCCTGGCAGACACCGATCGCGACGGCCTGAACGATGGCAGGCAACTGGCGCGTGACTCCAAACTCAGCGAATCGCCGCTGCGACTGGTGGCAGACGCCGGCACCAGCCGCGGAGTCGTGGTGTCTGACGACGGCTACTCTGCTGCCTTGACGAGCGAGGTGAACCAGGACTGCGTGCAACGCAAGGGTGACTTCGCGAAGGACGCCTATTCGGACATTGGCTCTTGCTACAAGCGCGGTGTGCGCACCAACGGGGCCATCAAGCCAGGCGAGTTTCGCTACTTTGAAACCCATCGTCTCAATCTGACCAGCCTCGACAACTTGGGACAAGGCGTGATCACTGCGGTGGGCTCCATTGACCCCTACTGCTGCTATGTGGGCGCGACCCTGAGCCCGCTGACCCCCGTGTCCATGTCGGTCAACTCGGTGGGTTCGATGTTTGTGGGCTTGGTTGACGGCGGCCCAGGCTACGACAACAGCCTGACCAGCTACTACGGGTTCGCCGTCGACTACACAGGCCCTGAACCGCTCGTGCATGTGGTCACGACCGCTGTGGGCGCAGGCATGAGCATCACCCGTCTGGAGGTGCCAGGCTTCAAGGGGGCCGATGTGGTGCCCTTCATCTATGGTCATCCGCTGTCTGACGTCGAAGCACGCAGCGCCATCAACCTGGGTCTGCAGGCCTTCCACTACGACACCAGTGCGATCAGGGCTCACCTGATCGGCTCAGGGGTCGACGTGCGCAAGTTCGAGCCAGGTGTGGGCATTCATCGGCGTCCTTAGGGCGTGTCATCAATCATCTGAGCAGCATTGCCAAGAAGACCAAGTGGATGGGGCAAGGTCACAACAAGAAATACCTTGCGACCAGCGCGTACAACGGGATTCCGAGCAAGATATTCAACGGGAAGGTGACCCCCAAAGACAAGCCGAAATAGAGGGATGGGTTTGCCTCCGGTATCGCGTACCGCAACACAGCAGGCACAACGATGTATGAGGCACTGGCGGCAAGAACCATCAACAGGGCGGCATCGCCCGCAGGCAAGTGCAACAGGACGGAAAGTGCCAGCGCGATTGATGCGTGAACCAACGGCCCGATGCTGGCATAGGCAATCAATACCGGCGAATTACCACGGACAGAGCCAAAGTTTTTAGCCACCATGAGACCCATGTCGAGCAAAAAGAAGGCCAGCATGCCCTTAAACAGGTCACTGGAGAACGGCGCCATCACGGCCTTACCGGCGTCACCGCTGAGGTAACCCACAGCCATCGCCCCGAGCAGCAGCAGGTGGGCACCGTCCGTGAATGACTCGTGAAGAATCTTGCCCAAGGGGGCGCCGCAGTTCGGCCCGCCAACCCTGGCCACGACCGCTACCCCGGATGTCGAAACAGCAACTGGGCTCAGTTGTCCGTGCCGTAACGTATTGGCCAGCAGCACAGCCATGATGATGGCGGGTGACTCCATGACGACCAGCGCAACCGCCATATGGCCACCCGGGCTCATGCCGTTGGCTTCAAGGTACTGCATGGCCGTCACAAAAGTCACCGCACTCACCGAGCCGTAGGACGCAGCGATGGCGGCCGCATCAAACCGCGAGACCCGGTTTTTCAGTAGCTGATAGCCCAAAGCAGGCACGATGAAGGCCATCAGTATCGCCGCCGCCAGACTGACCATCACCGTGGCGCTCAAACCAGTTTGAGCGAGTGCAAACCCACCCTTGAGGCCCAAGGCCATCAAAAGGTACAGCGACAAGAATTTGGAAATCGCTGGGGGAATCTCAAGGTTGGACTTGAGCGCGCCTGCCAGCACGCCAAAGATAAAAAACAAAATCGCGGGATCAAGTAGGTTTTGCATTGGGGTTTTCCTTTGGGCCCCATCCTATGAACTCAAATCAATCTTGTAAAATCAATTCTTTAAAGTTAATACATAGATATTTATCTATGAACATCACATTCCGACAACTGCGTCTTTTCCTTGCCTTGGCCGATACGGGAAGCGTCAGCCGTGCGGCTCGTGAATGCCATGTCACGCAACCGACTGCGTCCATGCAGCTGAAAGAAGTCTCCGAATCAATCGGCTTGCCACTTTATGAGGTGATCTCTAGGCGGGTGCACCTGACAGACGCAGGCAGAGACCTTGCTCGAACGGCCAGATCGATTGCAGGCGAATGGGCCGCACTGGAGCAACGAATCGACGCTACAAAAGGGCTGACGCGCGGCAAGCTTCGAGTGGCCGTCGCCAGCACCGCCAAGTATTTCGTACCGCGCCTGCTCGGGACCTTCTGCGCCAAATACCCCGAGATCGATATTTCACTGGAGGTACTGAACCGCGATGGCGTCGTTGAGCGACTCAGAGATAACTTAGATGACCTCTACATCATGTCGAGGCCACCCACTGACATCGACCTCGAAGATCAGGTCTTCATGCCGAATCCGTTGGTAGTGATCGCGGCCATTTCACATCCCCTTGCGGCACATTCCCATATCGAGCTAGCTGACCTGAGCAAACTGCGATTCATCCTGCGAGAGCGCGGCTCCGGCACCAGAATGGCGATCGACGCGCACTTCAAGCGACTCAAGTTCAAGCCCAACCTGCGCCTGGAGCTGGGCAGCAATGAGGCGATCAAAGAGGCTGTCGCTGGTAACCTGGGAGTCTCCATCGTCTCCAGTCATGCACTGCATGGCCAGGCTGCCGAGCAAGGTGTATCGGTTCTGAACGTCACAGGATTTCCCCTCGAGTCCTACTGGCATGTTGTTCGGCTCAAGGGCAAACAACTCTCACCGATCGCCACGGTATTCCAAGAGCATCTCCTCGTGCAGTCAGAAAAGTGGGGGGGTCGATCCCCGGCCAACGCCAAGGACTGAGACTGCTCCGAACAGGGCCGACGACGATTTTCCGAACAGGCCCTAAAAACCGGAGCCGTCACAAGCTGAAAACAGACGGGTCAAAGACGTTGCGCCCCGCCGTATTTCAGTTTCACTCAAAGATCACGTTGAGCCTGAATTTTTTGCGAATGCGTTGGTAACGCTGGCCATCGCGATCATCCA
>CANHBY010000178.1 GCA_947458895.1 Burkholderiales bacterium
AACGCAATTTCAGCGGCGGTGCGATACAGGGCGATCGAGAGGTCGCGCACTTGCTGAGCCAGGGGGGCGCCAATGATTTCCACCATGCGCTCGAAGGAGATGTTTTCATCGTGGTCACCCATTTCAGCCTTGGTGGCGGGGGTGAAGATGGGCTCAGGCAAGCGAGCGGCGTTGCGCAGCCCGGCAGGCAACGGCACGCCACAAACAGCCTGGTGGGCTTGGTACTCGGCCCAGCCGCTGCCGGCCAAGTAGCCGCGCACCACGGCCTCTACGGGCAAGGGCTTGAGTCGTTTGACCAACATGGCGCGGCCGCGCACCTGGTCTTGCTCAGCCGGGGTCACTGCGCTCAGCGGATCTTCACCCGTGATGTGATTGGGCACGATGTGACCCAGGCGGGCAAACCAGAAGAGCGCCATTTGGGTCAGCAAGGCCCCCTTTCCGGGGATCGGCTCGCCCATCACCACATCGAAGGCGCTGAGGCGATCGGAGGCAATCATCAAGATGCGGTGGTCGCCCACAGCGTAGTTGTCGCGAACCTTGCCGCGTGCCAACAGGGGGAGGGAGGTGAGAGAGGAAGTCAGAAGGGAGGTGGTCACGGCAGCCATTGAAAGAGCCCGGAAGCGGAGATTGTAAGAAGCATGCCGCCAGAGGTAGGCACGGAAATTTCGAGTTTTCGACGTAAAAAACCCGGCCGGAGCCGGGTTGAATGCCATGACTAAGTTGAACCAACCCGTTCAAACCACAGACTGTGAGAGCTCGCCCTTGACGTAGCGCTCAGCCACCTGCACCAGGGTCAGTGGCTTGATCTTGGGGGCTTGCCCTTCGCAGTTGAATTCCATATAGCGTGCCTTGCAGATGGCCTTGGCGGCTTCGCGCGCAGGCTTGAGGTATTCGCGAGGGTCGAATTTCTCGGGGTTTTGCACGAAAAACTTGCGGATGGCCGCGGTCATGGCCAAGCGCACATCGGTGTCGATGTTGATCTTGCGAACGCCATGCTTGATGGCTTCTTGGATCTCGCTCACCGGCACACCGTAGGTTTCCTTCATGTTGCCGCCGTACTGACGGATTTCGGCCAACAGTTCCTGGGGCACGCTGGAGCTGCCGTGCATCACAAGGTGCGTGTTGGGAATGCGGCGGTGGATTTCCTTGATGCGGTCAATCGCCAGGATGTCGCCGGTGGGCTTGCGGGTGAACTTGTAAGCGCCGTGGCTGGTGCCAATGGCGATGGCCAAGGCGTCGAGTTGAGTGCGCTTGACGAAATCGGCAGCTTGCTCAGGATCGGTGAGCAATTGGTCGCGGGTCATCATGGCGTCAGTGCCGTGGCCATCTTCTTTATCGCCGCGCATGGTTTCGAGTGAGCCCAAGCAACCCAGTTCGCCTTCAACTGTGACGCCCAACGCATGGGCCATGTCGACCACTTTGCGAGTGACTTGCACGTTGTATTCATAGCTGGCAATGGTTTTGCCATCGGCTTCCAACGAGCCGTCCATCATGACCGAGCTGAAGCCCAGGTTGATGGCACCTTGACAGACCTCTGGGTTTTGACCATGGTCTTGGTGCATGACCAAGGGGATGTGCGGATAGGCCTCGAGGGCCGCCGAAATCAAGTGCTTGATGAACGGCTCGCCCGCGTATTTGCGAGCTCCCGCGCTGGCCTGCAGGATCACCGGGGCGCCCACTTCGTCGGCTGCGGCCATGACGGCTTGCACTTGTTCGAGGTTATTGACATTAAAGGCTGGAATACCATAGCCGTTTTCAGCGGCATGGTCCAGCAATTGGCGCATGGATACGAGAGGCATGATGAAGTCTCAGTGAGTCAGGGGACGGCAGGGGGGCGGGTTGGCGAGGGGCATGGCAGCAACCCGTCAATGGCACGAATTGTACCGATTCACCTTGCACCAGTGCCACCCACCGCCCCGAACACGGGGCACCGGGTGCGCCCGCCACGGGCCAGAAATGCCCCCCCACAGCCCCGCTTTTCTTCGGCCCAGCAAGCGCTGGCCTGCCAGACGCTGAGCACGAAACAATGTGGGGGTCCGCCGAGCCCACAGTTCCACCCCTTCGAAAAACTGATCATGGCCCGAGTCATCGAATCATCACGAGGCCTTCACCAAGCTTGCCTATAGTGGCGAGTTAGATGGCTGGCGACCCTCGCCCAGCTTAAGGCATGTTGTCCAGAGAGAAAGTCAACTTCGTGATGAGCAAGCAACTCAAGGACATTGCACTGCAATGGGCCGGATTGATACTGGTGTGGGCCTGTTCCGATCCCACATGGGCGCAGGCAACGATCAAGCGCGATGGGCAATGGCGTTCAGCCTTAGGTATCGGCGGCAGCGTCTCCTCAGGCAATAACCGATCCACCAATCTCACCATGACTGGCGAGGCGGTACGCGCCACAACCAGCAGCAAATGGAGCATGACCGGAAGGCTGTTGTATGCAACAGCCCAGGGCGACACCACCACAGACAACAAGGCCTTGGGCTTTCAATTCAACAAAGATGTTTCCGACGAGGTCTTTGCCTCCACCACACTCGATTACCTCAAAGACCAACCCGCCAACCTCAACGCTCGGCTTTCGTGGCTGGCTGGCCCCGGTTGGCACTTGGTCGATAACGACGACACCACCATCGACCTGACGGCCGGCCTAGCCTACACCCAAGACCAATTCGTACACCCCGCACTCGTGGCCGATGCCCTGCGCAGCAGTTACGGTCGCGGCGAATGGATGGCTGGGGAGCAGTCAACCCACAGACTGTCGAACAGCGCCTCGTTCCGGCAAAAGTTGACCCTGTTCACCAACACCAGCCGCACAGGGGGCTCACGTTTTGTTTTTGAGGCCGGGTTGTCGATGGCCATCAATTCACGTATGAACCTGACCACCGGCTACACACACCACTATGAGAAAGACCCTGGCATGGGACTGAAAAATTCGAGTGGCCTGTTGATTACGGGCATTTCGTTCAAGCTCGATTAATCTTGGCCATCACCATCAATGACGGCGGGGTCAGGTGTTGCGCGCTCAAACTTGAACACGGCAACGCTGGCCCGTAAATTCGGGGCCCAGCGCACAATTTTCCCCTCTTGAATACCGAAGGCATCCAGAATACGCAGGCCGCAGTGGCCTGCCAGCGCCTCGAAATCAGCAAAGGTGCCTACCCGAATGTTCGGCGTGTCAAACCACTGGTAGGGCAACACTTTGGTGACCGGCATGCGGCCTCGCAGCACACTCAAGCGATTGGGCCAGTGCGCAAAATTGGGGAACGACACAATGCCCAGGCGCCCCACCCGGGCCGTTTCCCTGAGCATGCGCTCTGTATTGCGTAAATGCTGCATGGTGTCGAGCTGAAGCACCATGTCAAAACTTTGGTCATCGAACAGCTGCAACCCCTCTTCCAGGTTAAGCTGAATCACATCCACGCCACGTTGCGTGCTGGCCAGCACGTTGGCGTCATCAATCTCGACACCGTAGCCGCTGCACTGGCGCTGGTCGCGCAAATGCGCCAGCAGCTCGCCCCGGCCGCAGCCCAGGTCGAGCACGCGAGAAGCAGGCGGAACCAAGCCGGCAATCAGTTGAAGCGTGCGGCTGTCGTTCATACGCCCACCTCGTTGGCGATGTGATGAAAACGCTGGCGCAGCAAGGCGTGATAGCGTGAGTCGTCAAGCAAAAAAGCGTCGTGCCCATGAGGCGCGTTTATTTCGGCGTAGCTCAGCCGCAAACGGTTGTCGACCAGCGCCTTGACGATCTCGCGAGAGCGCGAAGGTGAGAAGCGCCAATCGGTCGTGAAGCTGATCAACTGGAACTGACAGCGCGCCTGGGCAAAGGCTGCGCGCAAACTCCCACCAAAGCCGCGCGCGGGGTCAAAGTAATCGAGGGCACGGGTGATCAGCAAGTAAGTGTTGGCGTCGAAATATTCGCTGAACTTGTCGCCCTGGTAACGCAGATAACTCTCGATTTCGAATTCGATGTCTTGGGTGCTGTAGCGCGGCCCCAAGGCCTGGGCCTCATCGGCTGCGGCGGTACGCAACCGGCGCCCGAACTTGGCCTCCATTGAGTCGTCGCTCAGATAGGTGATGTGGCCAATCATGCGTGCCACGCGCAGCCCTCGCTTGGGCACGACACCCTGAGCATAGAAGTGCCCACCATGAAAGTCAGGGTCGGTGGTGATGGCACGGCGTGCCACCTCATTGAAGGCGATGTTTTGGGCTGAGAGGCTGGGGGCCGTGGCCACCGCCACGCAGTGGCGCAGCCGATCGGGGTAACGCAGCGCCCAGCTCAGCGCCTGCATGCCGCCCAAGCTGCCACCCAACACGGCAGCGAGTTGGCCAATGCCTAAGCGGTCAAGCAAACGCGCCTGGGCATCAACCCAATCTTCGACCGTGACCACCGGAAAGTCAGCCCCGTAGGGGCGTCCCGTGGCCGGGTTGTTGTGCATGGGGCCCGTGGAGCCAAAGCATGAGCCCAGGTTGTTGATGCCGATCACGAAAAACTGCTGTGTGTCCAGCGGTTTGCCTGGGCCGATGAGGTTGTCCCACCAACCCTCGCTTTTGGGCTGGTCAGCGTGAGTACCCGCCAGGTGGTGGGAGGCATTGAGCGCATGGCACACC
>CANHBY010000179.1 GCA_947458895.1 Burkholderiales bacterium
ATCAGGGCCAGCCGCTGCGGGCCATCGGGAAGGTC
Organism: Burkholderiales bacterium; assembly: GCA_947458895.1. GTDB lineage: Bacteria > Pseudomonadota > Gammaproteobacteria > Burkholderiales > Burkholderiaceae_C > CANHBY01. The sequence continues at coordinate 36 of CANHBY010000179.1, forward strand.
TTGCATGCGCTGCAAGATGGCATCAAAGCCTGCATGCTTGAAGCGAGCCAAATTGCCGCTGCCAGCCGCAGGCCCGTAGAGCATTGACAGCGCGCCGTGGGGGTCAGGTGAAGAGTCACTGGAGCCCAGTGACCACATCATCAGTTGCCCAGCGCGGGCGGCCTTGAGTTGCTCGGGCCACTGGCCGACCTTGATGTGCAGCTTCAGGCCGAGCGCATCCATGTTCTTCTTCCAGTTTTCGTCGAAAGATCGTGACAGCGGATCGGGTTGGCTGGCAACCTCCAGAATCAGGGCTTTGCCATCCGGTTGTTCGCGCCAGCCATCACCGTCTTTGTCTACATAGCCGAACAGGTCGAGCAGGGCTTTGGCGCGTGGCAGATTAAAGTCGCTGAGCTCGGTTTTCAGCTGGGGGTCGTAGCCCCAACTGCCTGGTGACACCATGCTTTGTGCGGCAATGGCCTGGCCGCGGCGCACGGTGGCAATCTCGCTTTCGACATCAGTGGCCAAGCTGATCGCACGGCGCAAGGCCACTTTCTCGGGGGTATAGCCACCGACCAGAGGATCTTCCATGTTGAAGTAGTGAAAGGTGCGGTCAGGGTTCAGAATGCGCTGCATGCTGATGCCTTGCTTGGCCAGATGGGGAGCCAGCTTGCCATTGGGTGCGGCCATTGGCACGAACTCAGAAGGCATGCGGGCCAGCAGGTCGAGCTGGCCGTTCAAGAACGCGAGCCAGCGAGGCTGGCTCTCATTCAGGATCTTCACCTCCACCCCGTCTACCATCGGCAAGCGGCGGCCCTTGAATTGCTGGAGCAGTGCCTGCCCCTCGGCGTCATCGGCATTGGGCTCGGCCTCGTAGCTTTGCTCGCGAAAGCCTGGGTTGCGCTCCAATCGAATCAGAAAGCTACGGCGCCACTCCGCCAGTTTGAAGGGCCCTGTTCCTACCGGGTGCTCAGAGATTTTGTCGCCATAGAACGCCACCACCTCGCGGGCCATGGCGCCCAGGCCATCACCCCCCACCAAGCTGTATAGAAACCGTGGCCGAGGCGCCTTCAGATTGAATTGCAAGGTGTAGCGGTCCAGCGCACGCACGCCGGGTACTTCTTGGTCGTAATTGAAGGCTTGCTTATTGCGCAGAGCCTCTTGGCGCACTTCTTCCAGGCCCAGAACCCCCAGCTCAGCCACGCTGCTGTAGCCCGGGCTTTTCACGGCCGGGTCAAAATAGCGTTTGAACGAGAACACAAAATCCTGGGCGACCAACTCGCGGCGCTGGCCCTTGAAGGCCGGGTCCTGTGCGAAATAAATGCCTGGCTTGATGCGCACGGTCCAGGTTTTGAAGCTGTTGGTGATCTGCGGCATGTCGACGGCCACATTCGGCCGAATCTTGAACGGCCTCGCAAGGTAGTCGTACTCATACAGGCCATCGAAGATGTGGGCCACGATGGTGAGGGAGTACAAGTCACTGATCTGCGCCGGGTCGAATCCTGTTTCGGCGGCTTCGAAGGCGTAGTGCAATATCTTGGCAGGCTTGTCTGCAGGCGCCGCAGGTTGCCCCAGGGCCAGGCTTGCCCAGAACCCTAAGAGCAGCGCCAACCAAATGCATCGGTTCATCACAAGAGGTGTGAGTCGCACAAGCCTTGAGTGTCGCATCGGGACGCCCTCAGGGCCAGCCTGCGCCCCCTGCATATCGCTGGCACCTCGTTGTTTGGCTGCATCACCGACACGACACTAGCCCGGATCCATAGAATGGAACCAAGGTGGCGCTCGGAATCATGCGCTCCTCCCCCCCAACCATTTTTATTGGAGCGTGACCCCTGCGATGGCCGCTTACCTCCTTCGCCGCTTGTGGCAAATGATTCCCACCCTGCTGGGGGTGGTGGTGTTGGTGTTCTTCTTGTTCAAATGGTTCGGGGGTGACCCGGCCGAGGTGCTGGCCGGGCTCAATGCCAGCCCTGAGCAATTGCAGGCTATTCGCCAACAGTTGGGGTTGGATGAGCCCGTGGGAATGCAGCTGCTGATCTTCCTGAAACAAATCGTCACGGGCGACTGGGGGAGCAGTTGGGCCACCCATGAAAGCGTGAAGGAGATGTTCGCCAGCCGCCTGCCCGCTACGCTCACCGTGATGGCGCCCATCTTGATTCTGGACACCTTGCTGGCCATTCCCTTGGCGCTGTGGGTGGCCTACCACCGAGGCTCTTGGCTTGACCGCCACATCATGTTGGCCAGCACGTTGGTGATGTCGATTTCGCTGCTGGTGTACGTGATCTTGGGACAGTATGTGTTTGCTTTCCAGTTGGGGTGGTTTCCGGTGCACGGCTGGAGCAAGAGCTTTTGGACCAACCTGTGGGTTTATGCGCCGTTGCCCGTCTTGCTGGTGGTGATGGTGGGTGTGGCGCCGCAAACCCGCCTGTACCGCAGCTTCTTTCTGGACGAAATGCAGGCTGACTATGTGCGCACGGCGCGCGCCAAGGGTTTGTCAGAGATTCAAGTTTTGTGGGGTCATGTCTTGCCTAATGCGCGCATTCCCATTTTGACCAATTTGTCGGTAGCCTTGCCTGGCATTTTTGTGGGCTCTTTTTTGATAGAGAGCTTTTTCTCGATTCCTGGTTTGGGCCGCGAGGTGCTGCTGGCCGTGACGCGCAGTGACTACCCCGTGGTTCAGGCTGTCACGGTTTATGTGGCCGTGATCACCATGCTGGTGAATTTGCTGACCGATGTACTCTACACCTGGGCTGACCCACGGGTGAGCTTGTCATGAGTGCCGCACGTTTGGATTCTGGTGTGTGGGGTATGGCTTGGCAGCGCTTTTCGGCTTCCAGGCTCAACCTCGTGGCCTTGGCTTGTGTGCTGGTTTTCGCGCTGATAAACATCGCCTCGGCCATGGGCTGGGTGGCAAATGATTGGCAAAAGGAGGTGGGTGTACCCAATGCGCCACCGCATGTGATGGGGCCACGGGCGCCCGAGGCCAGCCGCAGTGAGCTGCCCCGGCCTGAGGGCCCCAACCTGGACATCTCGGCTGTCGATCCCTTGGCGCCTTTCTATGCCGAATGGACTCAGCGTGCCGCCGCCATTCAGTCTGACAAAACCGTCGTGTCCGACACCCTGCCTTGGGGTGGCGATCGGCTGGGGCGTGATGTGCGAGCCAAGGCCATTAAAGGCGCGCAGGTATCGATCGCTGTGGGCGTGCTGGCCGCCTTGCTGGCCACCTTGATTGGCACTTTGCTCGGCGCTTTTGCTGGCTTTGCAGGGGGCTGGGTCGATGATCTGCTGGAGTGGGTCTACAACGTGTTCACTTCGATCCCCGGCATTTTGTTGGTGTTCACCTTTGCCGCCTTGCTGAACCACCCGGCCAGCCCCATCCCCAAGGGGGTCGGGTCACTGGTGTTGATCTTTGGGTTCATCGGCTGGCCGGGCATCTACCGCTTGGTGCGTGCGGAATTCAAAAAACATGTTGTACGCGACTATGTGCGTGCGGCGCAAGCCATGGGCGTGGGCCGCCTGGCCCGCATGTTTCGCCATATTTTGCCCAACGTGAGCCATGTCGTTTTGGTGCAGTTGTCTGTTCATGTGGTGGGCTTCATCAAGGCCGAGGTGATCCTTTCTTACCTGGGCCTGGGCGTTGGGGTGGACCAAGTGAGCTGGGGCAGCATGCTGGCCGAGTCACAGAGCGAACTGATCCTGGGCCATTGGTGGCAGCTGGCCGCAGCCACCACGCTCATGGCCGTCTTCGTGACAGCCTTTTCGTTCGTCACCGATGGGCTGCGTGATGCGCTGGACCCCAAGCTGCGAGGTGTGTCATGAGCGCTGTTGAAACCTCACCGTCTGACGCGCTGTTGTCGATTGAAGAGCTGCGAGTTTTCTTTCACCTCGAGACCTCTCGCAATCGGGGTGCTTCCCCTCGCTTTCAGGCTGTGGGTGGCGAGCAGGGCGTGAACCTGCAGATCCCCCCCAACACCACCGTGGCCCTGGTGGGTGAATCGGGCTCAGGCAAGAGCGTGACAGCCATGTCTATCCTCAACCTGCTGCCTGACAATGCCCAGCGCCAGGGTCGCATTCTGTTTCAGGGCCAAGACCTGTTGACCGCCTCGCCTGCCACGCTGCGGGGCCTGCGTGGCAAGCAGATCGCCTGCATCTTCCAGGACCCCATGACCTCGCTGAATCCGGTGCTGACCATTGGCGAGCAACTCTGCGAACCCTTGATGCACCATCAGGCCCTGAGCCGCCGCCAGGCTCTGGCTCAAGCTGAGGCCTTGCTGGCTGAGGTTCAACTGAGTGACCCGGCCCGGCGTCTCAAGGGCTATGCCCACCAACTCTCCGGCGGTCAGCAGCAGCGCGTGATGATTGCGATGGCCATGGCTTGTCAGCCCCAACTCTTGATTGCCGACGAGCCCACCACCGCGTTGGATGTCACGGTGCAGCGCCAGATTCTGGCTTTGCTGGCCAGTCTCAAGGCGCGTCACCGGATGAGCATGCTCTTCATCAGTCATGATCTGGGCGTGGTGCAAGAGGTGGCCGACCAGG
>CANHBY010000180.1 GCA_947458895.1 Burkholderiales bacterium
CCGATGGCGTCGTTGCTTCTCGTCGTCATAGCCCAAGCTTGTGACTCCAGTGGCGCCTAGCCAGCGGGCTTGATGGCGGCGCGATCAAATGATATTTGAGACTTGAAACGACACTAGTCTTCAATTCCCAAAAGTTCGACCTCAAACATCAGGGTGGCATTGGGTGGAATGACGCCACCGGCGCCCCGGCTGCCGTAGCCAAGTGAAGGAGGGATCACAAGTTGGCGTATGCCCCCGACCTTCATTCCCCGAACACCCTCGTCCCAGCCCCTGATCACCAGACCTTCACCCAGGCCAAAAACGAAGGGTGTGCCGCGGTCTTTGCTGCTGTCAAATTTTTCGCCTTTTTGGCCCTCCTTGAAAAGCCAGCCGCTGTAATGAACAGCCACTGTTTGACCCGCCAAGGCGCCGCTGCCCTCGCCGGGTTGAGTGTCGGTGTATTGGAGTCCGGAATCTGTCTCGATCATGGGGTGTGTCCTGAGTTCATTTGAGTAGTGGCTTTATGCCATGGGATTCCACTGCTGACGCCAAACCTTGACTGCTGTCGCCAGAGCATCGCCGATGCTCTGGCGGCGCCACACTTCATCTGGCAGGCCCAACTGCAAGGCTTCTGTTGCATTGCGAAGCGCTGACATGACTGCTGCCGTGCTGTTGACTGCAATGGCGGGCGCGCCGGTGTGTTTCGATAACTTGCGATGCTGCTCATCAAGCACCAGTGGAGCGTGAAGGTAGCGCAGCATAGGATAGCTCAACAGATGTTGCAGGTGGATTTGGCGTGCCGTATTGCTGTACAAGTCTTCCCCACGAACCACATGAGTGATCCCTTGTTCGGCATCGTCCACCACGACGGCAAGTTGGTAGGCCCACAGGCCATCACGCCGCTTGAGAACGAAGTCCCCCACCTGTTGGGTGAGGTTTTGGTGTTGGAGGCCCAGTCGACGGTCTTCCCACGTCAGACTCAGGGGTTGAAAAGATGAGCCACATCGCACCCTGATGGCTCGTCCGTTTCCTGTGGCCAAGCCTAGATCGCGGCAGGTGCCGGTGTAGGGTGTTTCTCCACCTTCTGAGGTGGCGTGGGAGCTGCTGAGATGCTGGCAAGCTAAGCGAATGTCATGACGGCTACACCCGCAGGCATAGAGCTGTCCTTGCTCGCTGAGCTGGTCCAGCGCAGATTCATAAAGGTGGCTTCGTTGCGATTGCCAAACAGGCTCAGCATCGGCCTGCAGGCCACAGCGCGCCAGCTGTTCCAAGATCACAGGCACCCAGCTCGGGTCGCAGCGATCCGTGTCAACATCTTCTATACGCACCAGCCAGCGACCCTCGTGCGCACGAGCATCCAACCAGCTGGCCAGGGCCGTTGCCAACGAGCCTGAATGGAGCGGACCGCTGGGCGACGGCGCAAACCGGCCCACATAGCGCTGTGTGCCGCCTCGGGTGAAAATTGTCCTGTGTGTCAGGTTGGTGGTTGGGTCCATGGAGGGGCAGGGAAGGGATTCATCAGATTTGAAAGGGGCCTTCAAATTCACTGACCACGGTGCCTCGCGAAGTCTTCTACAGTCCCTCTCTTGGGGAAGGCTTTCGTTAAGGCGTCAATCCGTTAAAAATCCAAGCAAAGGAGTTCGAGATGATGGAATTGCGGCGGTCGAGTGAGCGCGGTCATGCCGACCGTGGGTGGCTGCGTAGTTTTCACAGCTTTTCTTTTGCTGATTATGTCGATCTTCGGCACATGGGCTTTGGCAATTTGCGGGTCATCAATGAAGATTTCATCGCCCCAGGTACAGGCTTTGGAACCCATGGGCACCGCGACATGGAAATCGTCACTTATGTGGTGAGCGGCGAATTGACCCACCAGGACAACGTCGAGAACGGCCAGCCAGGTCAAGGTCATCAAGCGTTGATCAGTGCCGGCGATGTGCAGCGAATGAGCGCTGGTCAAGGGGTCTTGCACAGCGAATACAACAGGGGTTCGCAACCTACCCATTTGCTGCAAATCTGGATTCAACCTTACCGTCTGGGTGTGCCGCCTTCCTATGAGCAAAAGCACTTCGCGCCTTTGAGCAAGAGGGGCCGCTGGTGCTTGTTGGCCAGCCAGGATGCTCGGCAAGGTTCTATGCAAATCAATGCAGATGCTGCCGTTTATGCCAGCGTACTGGGTGGGCATGATGCGCTGGAAATGCCTTTGACAGCCGAGCGATCCACTTATGTGCACCTGGTGCGTGGGCAACTGGATGTCAATGGATACCCACTCCAGGCGGGTGATGCGCTCAAGCTCTCAGAAGAATCCTCATTGGCTTTGCGGCATACCGATGATCAGCCTGAGGCTGAAGTGTTGGTGTTTGACCTTCCTGCATCAATCTCCAAGGCTTTGAAGAGGGCGGCCGCGTGATGATCGACTGGCTTCATGCTTTTGCGTTTCTGCCACCTCTGGATTGGCTGGCCTTGGTGTTATTTCTCGGGGGCTGGGTGGGCTATGCCTGGTTTGCCCGCCGGCTGGCTCTCTCTCGGCCTTCTCTGCTGGCCAGCACCAATCGAATTCGCCGGGCATGGATACTCCAGAGTACCTACCGTGATGTGCGCGTGCTGGACGGCGCGGTGATTCAGAACCTCTCGATCAGCCCGTCGTTTTTTGCCTCAACCACCATCCTGATCATTGGCGGCCTGCTGGCCGTTTTGGGGACCACTGAAAAGGTGTCAGGGCTCGTTCACGAGATCCCCTTCGCGGCACGTACATCGGCCTTGGTGTTCGATCTGAAGGTGGTGGTGATGCTGGCGATTTTTGTCTATGCCTTCTTCCGGTTTACATGGTCGATGCGCCAGTACACCTTTGGTGCATTGCTGCTCGCCTCAGCACCTGAGGCCAAGCAATTTGAGGTGCAAAAAATTCCTCGCGAACCCCACGCTGACCGTGCCGGACGCGTGGTGAGCATGGCCGCTGAAACCTTCAACGATGGCCTGAGGGCTTACTATTTTTCATTCGCTGCTTTGGCTTGGTTTTTCTCGCCATGGTTGTTTCTGGTCTTTAACTTTGGGGTGATCTATATCCTCTATCAGCGTGAATTCCACTCTGATGTTTTGGCTGTACTGAGCGAACCTTGAGGTGGGTCTTGCAAGGTTATTTGGTTGCATCACACAGCGCTTAAGCCTTGGCTGAAAGCTGCTGCGTTCCACTCAATTTTTAAGCATGCTCCTCGTAGAGCATGGGGGCAACTTTTGGCGCTTCGAGCGCGCACTCTAGCGAGCCTCGCACAAACAATATGGGGATGTCGGCTGCGCGAATGATTTCGTCGGCGTCACTGCCCAGTAGTTTTCGGGGGATTCTCTGGTGGCTTTGGGTTCCCAGAACAAGCAGGTCGGCTTGCCAGTCTTTGGCGTGCTCAAGGACCTGATCTGCCAGCCTCAAAGTGACATTGGTAGCCAAGACGGTACTGACGCTGAGCCCCTGGTTTTGTATGCGAGCAGCGGCTGCGTACAAAATGGCCAATCCCCCTTCGCGCATGTGTCGCAGGCTTTCAATCGAAAGTTCTATTTTTCGATCCAATTTCAACAGGGGGGCTTGATCGATGACATACAAAAGGCGGATTTGGCTTCCCATCATTTTGGCCAATCGGGCAGCCTCATCCACACCCCTGTTGGCCGGGGCACTCCCATCAAATGGCACAAGGATTCTTTTGTACATGGGGTGATGTCTCATAAACGCGGGTTCCAGTGCGGCTCAATCGAGCGGGCTAGGGCCTGTTAACACTAAAGATGCCAGGCATCTTTAGTGTTAACAGGCCCTAGTGTCGTGTCAGGCTGAAGCAGGGCCCAAGAACTGCGGGCCCCCAAATGCCGTCCATTACAACCCTTCAACTTGCGGTGGCCTGAACGCTCTTTTGCTGCACCGAAAATGGCCGCCCACCTCGCGTGGCGCGCTGCATGGCGTGCAGCGCGGCCGAATCGATGATTTCAATGTCACGGTTAGACACGGTGATGCACCGAGCTTGAGACAGCGAGGTCAAAGCGCGGCTCACGGTTTCATGAGCCAGACCCAAGCAGCTCGCTATGTCACGCCGGCACATCCGTAAGCGCAACCGACGGTCTGACAACCCCAGCGCATTTTGGCGCTGTGAGAAGTGCAGCAAAAAGCGAGCAACGCGAACCTCAGAGCTAGAGGCCGACATCAGATACTGAGTTTCTCTGCGATGCAGCATTTCAGAGCCGAGTGCATGGTGCAAGAAGTGCTCAATGGCTGGCAGCTTGCGACTTTGAGACAGTAACTCACGAAACGGCAAGACGGCCACCGTCGAGTCCTCTAGCGCAACTGCTCCGCTGGCATGCCGGTTGGTGCACAGCCCGTCGAGACCGATGGTGTCGCCATGCAGACAAAACCCCAGAACCTGCTCATAGCCTTCGAGATCTGTTTGCACGGCCTTGAAGCTTCCCGCCCCAACGCAATAAAGATATTCGACGCTCTGACCTTCATGAACCAGAGGGGTGTCGGAAAGCACCCGCCGCATTGAAAAGACCATGCGATCGGTCTCGCTCGAGACCATGCTTTGCAAGCC
>CANHBY010000181.1 GCA_947458895.1 Burkholderiales bacterium
AACGGCTGAAAAGTTATTGAACTGATCGACCCTGACAGCCCCATTGCTCCCCCCCGCGGGGAAGAAAATGGGCAGCACTCGCACACCAGCCGTTCTGAAGTCAGCGGCCTGCAGCTCTATCGGAGTCGGAAGGGTCTCCTGCTGGCAGCTACTCTGTGTGCAGGTTTGCTCACGCGTTGCTAGCAAGTGGGTGCCATCCCACTGCAGCTCGTAATTCTTGCCCTGGGTCAATTGGTTGCTACCCGAGCCCACAGTGGTTGGGGCCCAGTACATCATGGGGACACTCTTAAAAGCGCTCAAGCTGGAGTCTTGCCGGGCGAGCTTCCAGAGCTTTCCGCCCTTCTTGCTCACCGTCAACACCTCTTCCGCGTCGCCCACACGCCTTGACAAGGTTCCGGATGAACCTACGTTGGCCATGGCCGAGTCAGGAAGCCAGAGTCCCCAGAAACCCCAAAAGCCGTGGTAGGTGTCTGAGCCGTTCACATACTTAACCGGGAAACCCGGGTTCGACGAATTTAGCCGCGATCCGTCTTCGTTGTAGGTTCCATAGCGCCAAGTTGAGTACTCAGCCAAGGTCTTGTCTCGCGAAAAACAAGCATCCACCGAGCCATCTGATCGACGGAAATTGCTGCTATCGTAAGCAAAGCTGTGCTGAAATGGCGTGCCGTTCTCTACACCTGCGACCTGCCCTCCGCCCGCATCGGGACTGCTGGTTTGCAGCGCCATCTTAGTCTCTACGACACCACTGCCGCCACCTCCACCGCCGCCCATTTCGGCTTCATAGAAGCTCAACCCATTGGCGTCTGAGCGCAGCATTCCCCTCATGGCACACGTGGACCCTGAGGGAGCGCCGGCTGGCTGACCACAGTAATTAAGACTGAATAAACCGTTGGGGTAAGCATCTGACTTACCCGCTGTGGCAACGCCGTGAACGCTGATCAGCATCGTGCTCCCGCCGCCGTTCTCCATGGTGATCCAAGCCTTCATGTAGAGCGGATCCGTGTAAGATGCCTGGGTAGACTCCACGACGGCATTCATGTAATCGGTGGCATTGGACTCGCCGGCGCTGGTGCTGTCAGCTTTGCCGCTGTCGCTGCGGCCTGAACATTTATTTTGATCGACCAAAGCCAAGTAGGTGCCCGAGTTGACCATGGCATCGGCGCGCAAGGCGCCCATCACACACATGATCATGTTGACGGTGCTGATCCGATCACCCACCCGGTCTTGTACCCAGGTGTTTTGGGTGTCGGTCACATAGGCGCCTGAGGTCGGCTCAGCCGCCCAGACAGTACCCCCTGCAGAGGACAGCAACGCAGCAACTGCCAGAGAAATCACATTGGTTTTAACGTTCATCATCTGGCCACCTCACTTTGCAGTCACAACCTGCACCGAGGAGGGCAGGACGATATCGGATTGGGTTACAGGCGCTGGGTCGGATGGAGTGCCAGGCGCCGGGTCAGTCGTGGGGGCTGGGGTACCCAAGGCAACGGAGTCACCGCCCCCGCCGCACCCCGCTGCGACCACCAAGCTCGCCAATGCCATCACCACCCGCCCCAGAAGGGCAACCCGCTGAATTCGATACCCCATGACTGAGCTCCTTAACTCTTGATGCAGAGCTTTAAAATTCGGCAGCAAAAGGCAACACTTGAAGCTTTCTTATGTGCGTTTTTCCGAGCGCCCCATACATCTAGGGCGTGTCAATGCTCAAATGCCGCTTGCTCGCTGGCCCTCAAACCCGATGGCGTCGTTACTTCTCGTCGTCATAGCCAGCGGGCTTGATGGCGGCGAGATCAAACGACATTTGAGCCCTGACACGACACCCTCTGAACACGGTGTCGTCGTCGTAAAACTCATCCAACTCATTGGCCGCCCACCAACCGGGCACGCCCAACACAGGCAAAGGGCACCATGACTTGTGCTGCAGCGGCTCGTCCTGTAATTGCTCACAGACTGCCATCACATCACGCGCACCCTCGGGCACCAACCAGACATGAGCGGTGATGCCTTTGCGAGGAAGGCACAGCTTTTCGAGCAGCGCATGGCCGAACAGCGTCAACTGACACGCCGACCACAGCCGGCGTTCAGTCTTGAAAAGGGTTGTCCAGTCGCGCCGTCGCAAGGCATCCTGCAGCACTGCGGGGCCCTGCAAAAAGGCCGCATTCTCATCAAACAGGGTCAGTGCATCCCTTACGGATCCACGCCGGCCCACCTTCATACCGTCAATGCTTCTCCCCAAATGGGCAACGTGGCGGGCATTCAGGAATTTCTTGATACCAGGGAAAACCAGCCACACCAAACCATTGAAAAAGTCATGCAAATTGTTACGCGCAGGAATCCGGTGATTCGTGAAAATGAAGGTTTCATAAGCCTGCCCGTGCGGCAGATCGTCCTGAGACACAAAGCGCAGCTGGCCAGCGCACAGGGTCGACCACGCCACTACGCCGCTCAGCTGCTCATTCAGCGCATCAGCCACAGAAACCCCTTGCGCCCAACGCGCCCACACCCGCTCGCCATGCAGGCGATACGGCGCCAGCCAAGGCTGACTCCAATCAATCCTCGGGGGCTGATCCGGCGCTAAATACAAAGCTTGGGGTTGCGACATCAAACACGCTCGTGTTTCGCCAAAAATGAACCGCATCGACAGATGCCGCCGTGGCAATCGATCAATCGCTGCGCATCAATTTGGCTTGAACTTCTGTAAGTAAACCAATTCCAAAGATTGTGTGTGAAACCCATCGCTACAGAGGTTCCATTGGCGGAGCTTGGGCCATATACTGACTCCAAATGGGTGAATATATTTGCTCTGAACAACGTCCAACGGTCTGCAACAGGAATCAAACGATGGGTCGCAAACTCAAAATCACGGGGTGGGTTTCGCTGGGCGCTCTGGCCGGGGTGCTGGCCACGGTTCAGCTGCAAGCGGTTGCTGGGCGCACCAGCAACCAATTGCCGGTCGAAGAACTGCAACAGCTGGCCGCAGTGTTCAGCATCGTGAAGTCTGACTATGTCGAAGAGCTCGACGAGAAAAAACTCATCACCGATGCCATCGGTGGAATGGTGTCCGGCCTCGATCCCCACAGCCAATACTTCGACAAAAAGAGCTTCAAGGAATTTCGTGAAGGCACCACGGGCCGTTTTGTGGGCGTCGGCATTGAAATCAGCATGGAAGACGGCTTGGTCAAGATCGTCTCCCCGATTGAAGGCTCCCCCGCTTTTCGCGCCGGTCTCAAATCAGGTGACCTCATCACCAAAATTGACGACACTTTCGTCAAAGGCCTGACCATGGACCAAGCCATCAAGCGCATGCGCGGAGAGCCCAGCACCAAGGTCATCCTCACGATCTTTCGCAAGGCTGAAAACCGCAGCTTCCCATCAACCATCGTTCGTGAAGAAATTCGCCAACAAAGCGTGCGCGCCAAAGTTGTCGAGCCTGGCTATGCCTGGATCCGAGTCAGCCAGTTCCAGGACCGTACCGTAGAAGACTTCGCCCGCAAAATCGAAGAAATCTACAAACAAGAGCCCAAGCTCAAAGGCTTGGTGCTTGATCTGCGCAACGATCCGGGTGGTCTTTTAGAGGCCTCCGTTGCCATCTCCAGTGCGTTCCTGCCCAAGGATGCTCTGGTCGTCTCAACCAAGGGCCAAATCAAGACAGCCAATGAAGAGTTTAAGGCGTCGCCTGAGTTCTACCTGCGCCGAGGCGGAGCCAGTGATCCCTTCAAACACCTGCCTGAGGCCCTGAGGTCCGTGCCCCTGGTCGTGCTCGTCAACGAGGGGTCTGCCTCAGCCAGCGAAATCGTGGCCGGCGCTTTGCAAGACCATCAACGCGCCACCATCATGGGTGCCCAAACCTTTGGCAAAGGTTCCGTTCAAACGGTTCGCCAGCTGTCTGCCGAAACGGCCCTCAAGCTGACCACCGCACGCTACTACACTCCCAGTGGGCGCTCCATTCAGGCCAAAGGCATCGTGCCCAATGTCATGATCGATGAAACCGCCGAGGGCAACTTGTTCTCAGCCTTGCGAATTCGCGAAGCCGACCTGCAAAAACACATCACCAGCGGTCAAGGTGATGAGCAAAAAGACGAGGCGCGAGAGAAAGCCCGCGAGGAAGCCCGCAAGCGTCTGGAAGATGAAGCCAAAGCCAGCGCCACCAAGCAGCTACCCGAGATGGGCAGTGCGGATGATTTCCAGCTGATCCAAGCACTCAACCACCTCAAAGGCAAGCCCGTGGTCGTCAGTAAATCCATGTCTGAACGCAAGCCTGAGGCGTCCAACGCCAACTGAGCTCAGACCCAAAACAGGCGCACCCCGGCGCGCCTACCCGCATTTCACAGCCCATGCTCGCATGGGCTTTTCTTTGATGAACGACAATCAGTTACTGCGCTACTCCCGCCATATCCTGCTGACGGAGCTGGGCATCGAGGCCCAAACTCGCTGGTTAGCGGCCAAGGTCTTGATCATTGGTGCAGGCGGCCTGGGCTGTGCAGCTGCGTTG
>CANHBY010000182.1 GCA_947458895.1 Burkholderiales bacterium
CAAGGCATTGACGCCCCTGAGCGCTGTCAGGCCTGGGGGCATCATTCCGCTGAGGCATTGAGCGCCCGGCTTCTCCAGCAAAACGTCGAGGTCTCGACTTCATCGCGCGATAGGTATGGGAGAGAACTCGGTAAAGTTCGTCACAAGGGGGAAGACGTAGGTGCCTGGATGGTGCTGCATGGGAACGCCTGGAGCTACCGCTACCAGAAGAGCGCGGGCCCCTATGGGCAGGAAGAACAGCTGGCACGCCAGGAGCGCCGCGGGCTCTTTGCCGACCCTGCGGCCACCGAGCCACGCGTGTTTCGCAAGTCGCATGGCGCGTGCGGCTCTGACTAGTTCAGTGTTTTGCTCTTGATGGAACAAATCAAAGCAATGCATTTTCGGTCGGGGTAAGGCGTAAACCACAGCGATACCGGGTGGTATCACGAGGATTTTCGAGGATTTGCAACGCGGCCATGATCCAAGTGGCATTTCAGCCCTGACACGACACTAGGCTCCTAAAACCACTGAACGCTCAAGCTCTGAAGGCGCCTGCTCCTATCTTCCATGACCCACTCCACCTCTCCAGCCGTCGCTGGCTCGACGCAAGTCAAACCTGCTTCAACACTTCGCAGTCGCCTGCTCAAAGCCGGCAGCTGGTCATTTGCTGGGCATGTTCTGGCGCAAGTGATTCGCTTCGCATCGAACGTCTTGCTGGCCAAATTTTTGATGCCTGAGGCTTTTGCCTTGACCACCATCGTGTTGTTGCTCACGATAGGTCTGGCGCTTTTTTCCGACCTGGGCATTTTGCAAAACGTGGTTCGCCACCCCAATGGTGAAGACCGAACATTTCTCAATACCGCCTGGACCGTTCAGATCGTCCGCGGCTTCGTGATTTGGCTGTGTGCCCTGGGTGCCGCTTTTTTCTTGCCTGCGGCGGTGATGTGGGGGTGGGTGAAGAGCGGCACGGTCTATGCCGATCCGCTTTTGCCCTGGGTCATTGCGGTGGCCACCTTCAGCGCCGTGTTCCAGGGTGCGGAGTCTTCCAAGGTCCTGGTTGAGCGGCGCAACATGCGCCTGGGCCGGCTGACCCAAATCGAGCTGGGCAGTCAACTCGTTGCCGCTCTGATCATGGTGTTACTTGCTTGGCAAACGAAGTCGATCTGGGCATTGGTGGCGGGTGGGTTGATTTCAGCGGGTCTGCGAACGCTGCTAACCCATGTCGCCATCCCAGGCCCTGCCAACCGCCTGGCCTGGGATCAGCGGGTGCTTCGTGAGCTTTTGGGCTTTGGGAAATGGGTCTTTTTGTCGTCGATTCTGTTTTACCTGGTGACCAACAGCGACCGCCTGATCCTCTCCAATCTGATTGATGCACCTACCTTTGGCCTGTACACGATCGCCTTTTTACTGGTCACTGCGCCGGGGCACGTGGTGTCAACCGTGGCCGGTGGCGTGGCGTTACCGGCATTGAGTGAGGTGGTGCGCGATCGGCCCCATGATTTGGCCCGAGTCACGAACAGGTTTCAGTTGTTATCTGACCTCTTTTTGATGCCTATGGTGGGGCTGCTGGTGGTGTCAGGTTCTCATATCGTGAGTCTTTTCTATGATGCCCGCTATCAGGCTGCCGGCCCCATTCTGAGCATGCTCGCCCTGGGCGCCATGGCCAGCCGCTACCTCATCATGGAGCAGTGTTATCTGGCACTCGACCGTCCACAGGTTTTCAGCTTGGTGAATGTGATCCGATTCGTTTTTTCCTACGTGGGCATTCCGATGGCCTTTCACTGGGGCGGCTTCCAAGGGGCCTTGATTGGAATTGTTCTGGCGCAATATTCCGGCTGGCCGGTCGCGTTCTACTTCAAGGTGAAATACCGGTTGTTCAGCTGGCGTGCCGAATTGCTCGGGCTGCCTTTGCTGGCTTTGGGGGGCGTGGCAGGTTGGCTTCTGAATTTGGTAGTGCAGGCTATGGGTCGGGGCGCGGTATGAGCGTGGGGGTGGTTGCGATTGGTCGAAATGAAGGCAGTCGTTTGCGTGCTTGCCTGATGTCGGTGCTGTGCTCTGCGTCCAAGGTGGTCTATGTAGACTCTGGGTCCACTGACGGCTCGGTCGAGTTTGCGCAATCAATGGGCGTGTTCGTCGTGCCCCTGGATATGTCGGTCCCTTTTACCGCAGCCCGTGCAAGAAACGAAGGCTTCGCTCAGTTGCAAATGGTGGCGCCTGAGTTGCGCTATGTGCAGTTCGTGGATGGCGACTGCGAGGTGGTTTCAGGCTGGATACCAGCAGCGCAAAGCTTTCTAGATGCCAACCCAGAGGTGGCTGCGGTGTGTGGTCGTCGCCGCGAGCGTCACCCTGCTGCTTCGGTCTACAACGCGCTATGTGACCAGGAGTGGGACACCCCCTCGGGTCAAGCTCTCGCCTGTGGCGGCGATGTGATGATGCGAGCCGATGCGCTTCGCCAAGCCAGTGGCTACCGTGCCGATTTGATCGCCGGTGAGGAGCCTGAGCTCTGTGTTCGCCTGAGGGCCGCAGGCTGGCGTATTTGGCGCTTGCCGATCGAGATGACACTGCACGACGCCGCCATGCTGCACTTCACCCAGTGGTGGAAGCGCACTGTTCGCTCGGGTTATGCCTTTGCTCAAGGGGCGCATTTGCATGGGAACCCACCAGAGCGGCATTGGGTGAGGGAGTCTCGCAGGGCGTGGTTCTGGGGCTTGGTGTTGCCTGTTGTGCTGATTGCGCTCACCGCGCTGGTGCCTTGGCTTGGCTGCTGGGTGCTCTTTGCCTGGCTCATTTACCCTGCGCAGATCGTGCGGCTCGCTCTGCGGGGCCCCGGTTCCGGTGCGGCCCGCCGAGCCCGGGCGATTTTTCAGGTGCTGGGTAAGTTCGCCGAGGCCATGGGCCAGCTGAGGTTTGTGGCCCACCGTTTGTCGGGTCGTCAAGGTCGTTTGATCGAATACAAATAATCCCCGGAGCAAACCATGACCTTGCGGGTGGCCTACCTCATCAACCAATATCCGAAAGTCAGTCACAGCTTCATTCGGCGTGAAATTTTGGCGCTCGAGCGATTGGGTGTGCAGGTTCAACGCATGGCGCTGCGTGGTTGGGATGGTGAGTTGGTCGATGCCCAGGATCAAACGGAGCGGCACCAAACTCAATACGTCCTCCAGCGTGGACTCTTCCTGTTGTTGGGTGCCACGCTGACCGTTTTGTTTCAGCATCCAGCTCGATTTTTTCGCGCGCTGGCTTTGGCCACGCGGCTGGGCTGGCGGGCCGACCGCCCCTTGCCCTATCACTGGGTCTACCTTGCAGAGGCTTGTGTGGTTTCTCGGTGGCTTCAAGCCCGTGGAGCCCAGCATGTCCATGCACACTTTGGCACCAACCCGGCTGAGGTGGTGATGTTGGTCAATGCGCTCATTGGCATTTCGTATAGCTTTACAGTCCATGGGCCCGAAGAATTTGACAAGCCCCAATTCTTGCGTCTGGGGGACAAGATTCGCGCGAGTGATTTTGTTGTCGCTATCAGCTCCTTTGGGCGAAGCCAGCTTTACCGGTGGGTCGAACAATCTCATTGGCCCAAGGTGAAGGTGGTCCACTGTGGCCTGGAGCCAGCGTTTCACGCCGTGGCTCCCAGTGCGCCGCCCGAGGTGCAGCGACTGGTGTGCGTCGGTCGTCTTTGCGAGCAAAAGGGTCAGGTCTTGCTGATTCAGGCCGTTCACCAGTTGATCTTGCAAGGCTCGTCATTTGAATTGGTCCTGGCCGGGGATGGCGAAATGCGGCCTGATATCGAGGCGCTGATTGACCAGTTCGGTTTGCGCGACCATGTGCGCATCACGGGCTGGGTCAGCAGTGATCAGGTGCGCAGCGAAATATTGGCTGCGCGTGCCATGGTGCTACCGAGTTTTGCCGAAGGTCTGCCTGTCGTCCTCATGGAGGCCATGGCCTTGCGGCGCCCGGTGATCACCACCTTCGTGGCGGGCATCCCGGAGCTTGTGCGCGATGGGGTCGACGGCTGGCTGTTCCCCGCAGGGGATGTCGATGGCTTGGCGCATGCCCTGCGTGAGTGTCTTCAAACACCGATCGAACGCCTCACCCAGATGGCTGACAGCGCGCATCAACGTGTTCTGGTTCGCCATGACATCGATGCCGAGGCCTCTAAACTCAAGACCTTGTTCGCGGCTTGCGCCAGAGAGTCTAGGTCATGATTTCATTCTTGGTCTGGCTCGCCCTGGCCGTCTCCGCGGTGCTGTGTCTGCCCGTGCTGGTGTTGCTGACCCAAGTACTCGCTGCCAGCTTTGGTAAGGGGCGCCAATGGGGCCTCAACACTTGCAAGTCGACAGAGTCTGCTGATCGGCACCCCCATGTTGCGGTGGTGATGCCAGCTCACAACGAGGCCCTCGGCATTCGCGAGGCCATCGCCAGTGTGTTGCCTCAATTACGGCAGGGCGATCGGCTGGTAGTGGTGGCAGATAACTGCAGCGATGACACCGCCCAGGTGGCACTGGCCGCA
>CANHBY010000183.1 GCA_947458895.1 Burkholderiales bacterium
GCGCCACCAAGTCGAGAACGCTTTTTTGCACCTCAAGGGCTGGCGCGGCATTGCCACGCGTTACGCTAAAAATCTGGCTTCATTCCTCGCTGCCGCACAGATTCGCTGTCTCGCTCTTTGGCTCAGAATCTCGTGACGACAGCCTCTAGAACTCCGTGGCCAAAGCTGAGCTAAGCAGCATCGCTTGCCTGCCCCATTTGCTGCCCATTTGCCCCGCACAGCCTGTGCGCCGCGTTGACCAGCGCCTTGAGCGATGCAGTCACGATGTTGCTGTCGATACCCGCGCCGAATCGGGCGCCAACAGTGGCGTTCGCAGTCATCTCAATGATGGCCATGGCTTGCGCGTGCGCGCCGGATTCAACAGCGCGCTCCTCGTAGCTCACCACCTGCAGCCCCATGCCCAAGGCGTTGACGGCGGCCTCGATGGGGCCGGTGCCTGATCCGCGAAGTGTGTGGTTGAGTCCATCGATCTGCACGCACAGTGCGATTTCCTCGCCCATAGAGTCCCTTGTCAGTTGATGAGAGACATAGCGCAGGCCCGCGCCACCCTCGCTCACCGGCGAGAGGTAGGTGAGCTGAAACAGCTCCCAGAGTTGGCCTGAGTTCATCTCCGCCTCACTGGCGTCTGTCAGCTTTTGAACAATGGCGCTGAACTCGATTTGCATGCGCCTGGGCATCACGACCCCATGATCTCGTTCCAGCAAATAAGCGATTCCGCCTTTGCCGGATTGACTGTTGATGCGGATCACGCTGTCGTAGGTTCGGCCGATGTCAGCCGGGTCGATTGGCAGATAGGGAACCTGCCAGGGTTGGCCTTCCTGCTGCGCTGCGAAGCCCTTCTTGATGGCATCTTGGTGCGAGCCCGAAAATGCGGTGAACACCAGGTCTCCCACATAGGGATGGCGGGGGTGAATGGGCAACTGGGTGCATTCCTCAACGGTGCGTGCGACACGGTTGATGTCCGAGAAGTCCAGGCCTGGATCAATGCCTTGTGTGTACAGGTTGAGTGCCACGGTGACAAGGTCGACGTTACCGCTGCGTTCACCGTTGCCAAACATGCAGCCCTCCACGCGCTGAGCGCCCGCCAGCATCGCCAACTCGCTGGCGGCGACGCCGGTGCCGCGATCGTTGTGGGTGTGGACGGAGATCACCACGTGGTCTCGTCGCTCCAAATGCCGATCCATCCACTCCACCTGATCGGCGTAAACATTCGGAGTGGCGTTTTCCACTGTGGTGGGCAGGTTGATGATCATGGGCCTGCCGGGGCCGGCATCCCAGGTTCGGATGGCCGCGTGGCAGGCTCGCAAGGACACCTCCAACTCGGTCATGCTGAAGGTTTCGGGGGAGTACTGCAGGATCCATTCAGTTTCGGGGTGGGCCTGCGTGAAGCGCTTGAGCGCGCCAACATGGTGCTCCACCAATTGAACGACCTCATCCACACTCATCTGGAACACGATGTTTCGCCAGGCGGGGGCGGTGGCGTTGTAGAGGTGAATGATCGCGCGTCGGGCGCCTCTCAATGAGGTCACGGTTCGTTCGATCAGATCTTCTCTGGCTTGGGTAATCACCATGGGGGTGATGTGTGCGCCCAGGTGATCCTCGTCAATCAGGCGACGGACGAAGTTGAAGTCGGTCTGCGAGGCCGCAGGAAACCCCACTTCGATTTCCCTGAAGCCCACTCGAGCGAGTTCCTTGAAAAGACGTAGCTTGGTGTCGCCATTCATGGGCTCGAACAGCGCTTGGTTGCCGTCGCGCAAGTCGGTGGACAGCCAGATCGGTGCTTGGCTCAAGACCCGGCTGGGCCATTGGCGATCAGGCAAATGAATGGGTGGGAAGGGTGTGTATTTTGTTTGTGGCGAAGAGATCATGATGGCCAGTGAACTTGAAGGGTGTAAACGCAGGGGATCAATCTGTGATCCTGTGTCGACTCCCCTGCAACGCCCGCTGGGGCGGGGTTGGTTCAGTGGCCGGGGTCAGGGGGAGTTCAGGGGGTGCGCTGGAGGCACCAGGCGAGCAAACCCCGGCCAGGTGTCAGGCCTAGCATTAGAGATGAGGGGGTCAGTCGGGAGAACATGGTTCGCGGGGTCTCAACGGAGCGCAGGTGCCTGCACCGGTTGGTGCGAGATGGGGTCAGCTACTCAGCCTTGCCGGGTAAATTCTACCGTTAACAAAGGGTGGGTATGGCCAGGTTTTGTACGCATTGCGGTGGGGCGCTGAAGGAAAAGGCGACAAGTTGATCAGCCTGTGGCTTCGGTTCGGGCCAGCGGCCTCCACGGCTGACATCGTCGGGGCCGCCCAGAGACGTGTCGTGGAAGCAGGAAACCCCACTACCGCGCTGTGCGCCTGGTGGCGGGAGGCTCATTATTTTCTGATCCGCCGAATTTCTGTTGACTAACGGGCGCCATCGCCCTAGTATTTCTTAAATACCGAAATATTGTTCGGGTGGTGACCCTATGTTGCCTTCAAACCTGGAATTCCGAAATGGCAGATCCTTCGTCTCGACACGCGGTTATCTTGACATGCCCGAGCGCTCTGGGGCCCCTGGTGCGCGACCGGCGCAAGTCCCAGGCCCTGCGCATCGACGATGCGGCCGGTCTGCTTGGGGTCTCGGTCGACCTGATGTCCAGGTTTGAGAACGGCCAGGGCACGGTAAGGCTGGACAAGGCCTTGGCGGTGCTGGATGGCCTGGGGCTCACGATGATGGTCTTGCCCAAGGACCATCCGTGGGTGCGAGAGGCCGCTGCCGCCACCTCCGCACCGCCCTTTGATGACACACGCAGTTGAAGGCCGAAGCGTGAGCTACCAACTGCATATCTGGGCCGACGACATCAAGGTCGCCATCATGGAGCACGACGGCCGGGACGACCGCTGGGGCATGAGCTATGCCGACACCTGGGTCACTGACGCGAACTCATATCCTCTGTCGCCTGCGCTGCCGCTTGCTCGACCGCCAGGGGACTACCGTTCTGGCGTCATCAAGCGATTCATAGAGCACCTGCTTCCCGAGGGGCGAGCGCTCGACGTCGCTCTGGCGTACAACGGTTTGACCAAGACCAATGTCTTCGGTCTCATTCGTGCGCTCGGCGCTGAGACGGCTGGCGTGTTGCGATTCACGGCCGATGCGGCTGCACCCTTGTGTGCCGGCGACCCCGTGCCACGCGAGGTGCCGCTGCACGAACTCAACGAGCGCATCGACCAGCGTGAGCACGTGCCGCTGTCCGTCTGGGACGGGAAGGTGCGGATGTCGGTGGCGGGTCTGCAGGACAAGCTGCTGGTCTACCTCGACAGCCCGCTGACGCAGGGGGGCCGCCTATTTTTGGTGGGCGGGTACCGTCTGGCATCCACGCACATCCTCAAGCCCGACACCGGCAGCGTGAAGACGCCTCACCTCGCAGTCAACGAACACTTCTGCATGTCTTTGGCTCGCAGATTGGGCTTGCCTGCCGCCGAGGTAGCGCTGCTTCGTGCGCCTCGACCGGTCCTGGTGGTGCGCCGCTTCGACCGGGACCTGCAGAGCACAGATGGGCAAGTGCGAGTGCATCGCCGGCACATCATCGACGCCTGCCAAGCTTGCGACTTGCCCTTGAGCTACAAGTATGAGCGCAACCTGGGCAGCGCCCTTGAGGTTCGCCACATTCGCGAGGGCATGAGCTTCGAGCGAATGTTTGGCTGTGCCGAGTTGACTGGCAACAAGGCGTTCGCTCGGCTGACGATGCTGCGCTGGGCGTTGTTCCAGTTCTTGATCGGCAACAGCGATGCGCACGGCAAGAATTTCTCATTCTTCATGCGTCCCGGCGGGCTTCTAGAGCCGGCCCCCTGGTACGACTTGGTGAGTGTGTTGCAGTACAACGGGTTTGATACTGAGCTGGCAATGGCCTACGGCGATGTCTTCGCGCACGCGGAGGTGTCTGCATTTGCCCTGGCCGACTTCGCGACCCGCTGCGGCATCGACCGCAAGCTGATGCGCCGTGAGGGACAGCGCCTCGCGAAGCTCGTGACATCGGCCGCGGCCGAGCAAGCCCAATCCGCAGACTACCGTGGCGACGAGCAAGCCTTTGTTGCGGGCATCGCCCGCTTCGCTACCCAACAGGCGCAGCGTCTAGCAACATTGGTGGCGGATGCCGCTGGCATCAAGGCAGAGTACCTTTAGCCAGAGCCGGGTTTGCGCGGGTGAATTCCGCATCAACTCGCTGTAGCGGTCTCCCCCTTGGGGCCGGGTTTTCGTGCAGCGCATCGAGCCGCCTTCGGCATCTCGCCACAAAACCTAAAGGGCAACGGGGCCTCTCGCTGTAACTTTTCCCAGCACGGCTGTGCCTCAAGGGGTTCTGCATGTCGACGAGAGTGTGTCACGAAGACAAACCCAATTTATTGGAGGCGTCATGCTGTGTGAAAGA
>CANHBY010000184.1 GCA_947458895.1 Burkholderiales bacterium
ACTCGAACCGATCATCATCGCCATGACGAAACCACCGCAGGGCCTCGATACCATCCATCCCAGGCATCATGATGTCCATCAAAATCAGGTCGTAATGCTCTTCGCACAGCGCGCGCAAGCCCTGCAGGGCACCCCCGGCAATGCGCACATTGAGGCGGAGCTTTCTCAACATCTGGCCAATCACCTCCTGGTTGACCACGTTGTCCTCCACCACCAAGACACGCCCCTTCAGCTCAGGGGTGACCCGCACACCTTCAGCATGACGCCCACAAATTCCGAGGGTCACCTGGCCGAGCTCGGCCCTGCGAACCGGCTTGGCGAGCAGACCATCAAAACCAACTTGGTGAGCATGCTGAACATCGGCTGATGAGCGGCCTGCGGCCATCAAAATCAGCTTCATGTTCGGATGCATTTTGGTCGATTTCAGTTCCTGCGCGAACACAATGGCGTCGACATGCGGCATGTCGAAATCCACCAGAGCCACATCGAAAGAAGTTCCTGCGGCAGCCCGCTGAGCCAATAGATCCAATGCCTGACGACCATCACTCACCGCGGTGACACCAAAACCATGATCGCGCAGATTTGACCGCACAACCTCCCGACTCGTCGGGTGATCCTCCACGAGCAGCACATTTAGAGGCTGGAGCCTCTCTGAGGGCGACTGCATGAATGTTGATGACCTCACCACGGAGGGAGCCATACCAAATGGAAGTTTGAATTGAAACACTGAACCCACACCAGGAGTGCTCGCCACGTCGACCGAGCCCCCCATCAGTTGAACCAAACGCCCCGCCGTCGCCAAGCCCAGCCCAACTCCGCCATGACGACGCGACAGCCCCCCACTGCCCTGACTGAATGCCTGGAACAAGGTCGGTAACACATCCGCATCAATGCCAATCCCCGTGTCCTTGACGCTGCACTCGAGTACCCAGCCAGTCTGTTTCCCAGGATACTCACGAACGTCTACGATGACCTCACCAGAATCTGTGAATTTGATGGCATTACCCACAAATTTCGACACGATCTGACGCAGACGCTTGACATCGCCGTGCAGCCGAAGTGGCACCCCCGACGCCACGCGCAAGTTCAGTTCAAGCCGCTTTTGATGCGCCTTGGGAGCCAGCACCTCTAAAGTGTCCTCTAGTGCGGCATACACCTCGAAGTCTGCATTGACCAAATCCAGCTCACCGGCATCCAGCTTGGTCCACTCAAGGATGTCCCCCAACGCTGACATCAAGACTTCACCAGACTCATAAACGGCTTCAGCGTATTTGCGCTGATTCCCGCCGAGCTGCGTGTGCAGCAACAACTCGGTCATGCCCAAAATACCGTTCATGGGCGTGCGTATCTCATGGCTCATGTTGGCCATGAAATGGCTTTTCGCCAGACTGGCCGCCTCTGCGGCATCACGTGCAGCCCGCAGCTGCCCCTCTCGGGCTTGCTCCTTGGTCACATCGCTGGCAACCCCATACACACGCAGGCTGCCATTGGGCATGACACTCGTGCGGCTGCGAGTTCGCACAAAGGTCAAGCCCTTCACTGGGTGCATCACACGGAACACGAAGTCAGCCGGCTCAAGCGCCACTTCGCATCGCATCCGCTCCTGGAGCAAATGACGGTCCTCTTCAATAATGTGGGTGAAGAGGTGCCCACTGGCCACTTGTTCAGGCGTTACACCCCACAATTCATAAGTCCCGCCCGCCAGAAAATAGAAGGTCCTGCGCTCAGGGTCTGCAATGAAGAGGCTGTCCTCCATCGCTTGCGAAAACTCAAGGAAGCGGTTTTGTGTTTCCTGAAGATCGCCCTGAGTCTGACGCTCAATGCTCACATCACGAGCAAACACCAGCAGCAGCTGGGCCTGCCCCTGTGCATCACGTACAGCACGATGACGCACCAGCAGCTTGCGCCGCCCCAAACGATCCGACCAAGCGTACTCGCACTCCAGGGGCTCGTCCTGGGCCAGCGCACTGCGCATCCCAGGTTCTGCTACTGCACTGGCCACCTCGCCAAACACCTCTCGCAAGGTCTCGCCCACGACATGCTCACGCTGGATGGCGAACTCTCGTTCGGCTTCGTGGTTCAGGCCCACCAGCCGCAAATCCGAGGGCTCGAACAGCAGCGCACTGGCCGGCATGACATCGATACACCTCGCCAAAAGCTCGAGCAGGTCCGTCTGCGTCTGCGTCTGCGAATGAACGGCGCTCTCAGCCGCCGGCAAAGGTGCCATCGCCACCAGGCTGTGAGCCACAGCCAAAAGCTGCTGAAGTGACTCCGCCGCCCAGGCCAATTCGGTCGACGAAAACTCCAAAGCCACATCAGCCCAGGCCATGACGAACCCGGATTCAGGACTACCAACCACACCTTGACCGGCGATGGCTCGACCCAATCAGCAATCAGTCAGCCCCACCTGAAACGGCTTAGGTTGCCCTAACAAGGGATCCGTGGGTACTGCCCTCAGGGTTGCCGCCTCCCCCTGGACGTCGCACACATGCAACACCCGGACACCTTGCGCCCCCAATTCCGACTGCAGCAGGCCCGCGAGCATATTCACCGCTTCCGCCCGCGATGAGGCCCCCTTGACGCCCTCAGTCAACGACCCGACCAGTTCAAACCAAGGTGGCTGCAAGGGAATAGGCTCAGACAACTGGGCTCTCAAGCGCAGAGACCTCGCTCGCCACCAAAGCCACCCTGTCACCAGAAGGATCGCGAAGAGCGCCAGCCACGAAAAACCAAGATTCATCGGGCCACCCTGCCGGGCCTGAACTTGCCAAGCACAGCCTTACCAACAAGAAACAGCGCCCGCAAAATCTCCAACCGCTTTTTGATTGCAGACATTCGCCACCCGGTCCGAAAAAAAATCAAGGAGCTTGTGCTCGACCAATTCCACGAAAGCAGGACCGCCAAAGCGGGGCCACAGCGCAGCCCCGTCCCAGAGGCGAAACACCGCCCCTGAGCACCGGCCAGCCGCGGATAAAAGGCAGCTTGAATCATCAAGGCGTGCCGGCAGCGCGCCGCGAAGGTTTCTGCAGGGATTCCTTTGAGGGAGTTTGCATAGGCTTTCAAGGATAGACGTTTGCAGATTAATCATGCAATATTTATTTACAATCGGCTGATAGGGTTTCTCTGGCGCTTTGCGGAAAAGTGTCAATATCCTAGTCCACCCCCTTCAATTCTTTTGGCATCGATCAAACCCCCTAACCTTACTGGCCGCCATGACTGAAATCCCCGGCTGGATGTTGTCGGTTGTGTTGCTGGCCCCTATATTCACCGCAATTTGTTTGTTGTGGATTTACCAGTTCAGGCGCGCGCAGGGCCTGCAATCATCATTGCGATCTGCGCGACGGGAATACCGCGCACTCTCGGAGGTACTTGACGTCTGGCAGTGGCGATCGAACGGTCTTCACCGGCTCACCCATCTGCGTCCACCTCGAGACGCCAACAGCCTCACCTGGTTAGAGGTGCAAACAGATGGCTTGGTTTGGGAACGTTTCATCGGCGCAGAGGCCCCGGCGCTCAGGGCACGCATTGAGTCACGAACCGACCTGATCGACATCCCGGTTTCCCATGTTCACGGCAGCAAGCCCCTGGGCCAAGGCGTGGTGCGAGGCGTCGCGCTGCTCGATGACGATGGCAGCTTCTCTGGGTATGTGGGCACCTTCAGGCCCACGCCTGGTTCAGCCGAACAGGTCCAGCCGCCAGCCTTGATCGAACGCGACGAGCAAGCGTCCTTCAGCTACACCGTCTCCCATGACCTGCGTGCGCCCATCCGCGTGGTGGAGGGTTTTGCCAAAATCCTGAAGGAAGACTACGGGCGGCTCCTCGACCGGGTCGGCAATGACCACATTGATCGCATCGTGGGCGCCGCCGCCCGAATGAATCGCATGATCGATTCGCTGCTTGCGCTGGCCCAACTCTCCCACGTTGCGCTGGCCAATGAACCGGTCAATCTTTCGCAACTGGCCCACTACGTCGTCGACGATTTACGCAAGCAATCCCCCGACCGAGAAGTTCAGGTCCAGATCGAGCCTGGCATGATCACCCAAGGTGACCCCACCCTGCTGCGCATGGCACTTGAAAACCTGTTGGGCAATGCCTGGAAGTACAGCAGCAAAACACCGGCTGCCAGCATCGCTTTCGAACGCAGCATTGAGTCCCCCAACATCTTCACGATCCGCGACAATGGTGCCGGCTTTGACATGCGCTTCGCCGACCGGCTCTTTGGTGCGTTCCAGCGCCTTCACGGCAGCCACGATTTTCAGGGCACGGGTGTGGGCTTGGCCTCGGTACGCAAGATCATCCAAAGACACGGGGGCGAGATCTGGGCTCAGGGTGCCGTCAACCAAGGCGCTCAGTTC
>CANHBY010000185.1 GCA_947458895.1 Burkholderiales bacterium
ATAAACGATCGAAGTCGTGGCCTCGGTAAATTCAACAACTTGCAGCAGAGGCTTCTTCAATCCTTTGTTGCCGGTTCAATAGGTGTCAAGTTCCGCCAGTTCATGAACACGTTTGACTTTCAGAGAATGAAGGTCTTCAGGTGTGTGGCCACTCGCTTTGAAACAATCGACGGCATGTTCCTCGGCTTTGTCCACCGCGCCGCTTTCAAAGTTCGAGACACCGCCTTCCACATGAAAGGGCATAGAGCCGCTGATGCTCCAGGCCCACTTTTCACAAACCTCATTCAGGGCTGTTGCAGCCCTCAGGGGCTTTCGTGCACCTAGCAGCCTGTCGGACTTGGGGCGTCGAAAGCGAAAATCAGCCCCAGCGAGGCCAGTTTATGCCGGGTTTGCAGGCCCATAGCTCAGCTATGGGCCAAAAAGACGGTGAAAAATGGGGCGCTGCGGCTGATTTGCAGCCGACGACTCCCAAGTCCGACAGGCTGCTAGGGTAACCACGTGTGTGAAAACAGGTGATGGCCAGCCACATAGTGAATGGGTGCCCACTGCCCAAGAGGCGTTTTTAAATTCTTTTAAAATTTTTTTGGAGATTGAAATGTCAATTGAGGACCAAGAAAAATTGCCGACAGCAACACGATTTCCAGACCAGAATCAGGATGATCTCGAAGTCGTAAGCTCGGCTATCTCTGACCCAAAGGTACGCGAGGCATTCAAGGCTATGCAAAAAGCTATGGCTGAAAGAATGGATCGCAAGTTCAAGGAGATGGCCGCGGGGCTGGCTAAATTTGACTTGAATGGCGATGGCAAGGTGACTGCGCAGGAAAGGTTGGGCGGGAAGACCCGGGCCTGGTTTACCGATGGCATGATCGGTTCGCACGGAGCAGATGTCACATTGGTGTCAATAAAGGTGGTTGGCAAGACGGTGCGCGAAGCTAAGGCAATAGCGAAAGACGCCGGCGTTGACTTGCGGGTGGTGAAGGAAGATGGGGTCGAAATTCCGACCGAACCGGGTTACCAGTGGGATCGTTTAAACGTCGTCATCAAAAACGGCAAAGTCGATTACGTTAGCTTCAACAGTTGACACTCCTTGCGATGATTGATGACACGACACTAGGCCGAATCGATTCTCACCCAGGTGGTTTTGAGGTTGGTGTATTTTGAAAGGGCGTGCAGCGATTTGTCGCGCCCATTTCCGCTTTGTTTGGTGCCCCCAAAAGGCACGGTGATGTCATCTTCGTCGTATTGATTGACGTGCACTGTTCCGACTTTGAGTGCCTGCGCCACGCGATGCGCTTGGTTGATGTTGTCGCTCCACACGCTGGCCTGTAAGCCGTAAGGGCTGTCGTTGGCGATGGCGATGGCCTCTTGCTCGCTGGAGAAGGTCAGAATCGACAGCACCGGCCCAAAGATTTCTTCTCGTGCGATGCGCATCAAAGGCGTCACGCCATCAAACACAGTGGGCTCGATGAAAAAGCCGCCCGTTTCAATGCGCACTTGCCGGCCACCATGAAGGCATCGTGCTCCCTCTTGCAGGCCACTGGCGATGTAGTTGAGTACCGTTTGGGTTTGGGCTGCATCGACCATGGCACCCATGCTTGTGTCAGGCGCCAGGGGATCGCCGGGAGAATAGCGTGCAGCCTCCCGCACCACACGCTGAACCAGCTCCTCGGCCAGGCTTTCATGAACCAGAACCCGAGACGGCGCGTTGCAGCTTTCGCCCTGGTTGTAAAAAATGCTGCCCGCCACGGTGCGCGCAGCCCGACCGAGGTCACCCACCTCTGGAAAGATCATGAAGGCCGACTTGCCGCCCAGCTCGTTATAGACCCGCTTGAGGTTGCTCTGCCCGGCATAGATCAACATTTGCTTGCCCACGCGGGTGCTGCCAGTGAAGGCCAGCACATCGACATCAGGGTGCATCGCAAGGGCCTCACCGGCCTCTTGGCCATAGCCTGGCACCACGTTGAGCACACCCTCAGGCAGCCCTGCTTGCACGGCCAACTCAGCCAATCGCAGGGCGGTGAGGGGAGATTTTTCGCTGGGCTTGAGCACCACGCTGTTGCCTAAAGCCAGCGCCGGGCCGAGCTTCCAGGCCGCCATGATGAGCGGGTAGTTCCAGGGCACGATGGCCCCCACCACACCGACCGGCTCGGCCGTGATCAGCGCCAATGCCTGTGGGCCCGTGGGCGCGATCTCGCCATATTGTTTGTCGGCGGCTTCGGCAAACCACTGAATGCAACGCGCAGCGGAGGGCACATCCACGCTCAAGCTCTCGCGGATGGGCTTGCCCATGTCCAGCGTTTCCAGCAGGGCCAGCTCTTCCTTGTGGGCCAGAATTAACTCCGACCAACGCTGCAAAATTTTCTTGCGCACAGCCGGAGGTTTGCGAGACCAACGGCCCTGTTCAAAGGCTACTCGGCCTGAACGAACGGCACTGTCGATGTCGGCTTTGCGCCCTCTGGCCGCGAGGCAAAGCAGGCGGGCATCGATGGGTGACTCGCAGCGAAAGGTGTCACCATCGGCTGCCTCCAGCCGCTTGCCATCGATCAGCATGCGGCCATCGCAGGCCAAGTTGGCCGCACGGGCGTGCCAGTCTGGGGCTGGTGTGGAGAGGGGGTTGCCTTGGCTCATTTCGCACTCCTCAGAAAGACATGGCTCAGGGTTGAGGTTGCTAGAAACCGTACATGGACGCGCCCGAGTGGGCTGCGATGCGGTGGGCTGGCAAGGCGGAGCAACGCCACCAGCGCGCCGCAGCGCTGCTCAATCGGGTGCGTAGCGCTTTCACTCACAGGGTGATGGGGTCCGTGTGCGAAATTCTTAGCGGTCATCAGGTGTTGCCAGCGGAAGTAAGCGGTCAACTGCGGTGTTTAGGTTAAATGGGCTGTGCCACCAGATCGTGCCCCTGAACACCCACAACCCGCGCTTTGGTGAACTCGCCTACCTTGAGGACCTTGGAGGCCTTCTCGGGCGCTAGCAAATGCACCACCCCATCGATCTCTGGCGCATCGGCATAGCTTCGGCCTACACCCCCTTTGCGGCCCAGCGCTGGCGCTGAATCCACCAGCACCTGCAAGGTGCTGCCCAGACGGCGCTGCAGTTTGGCAATTGAGGTTTCTTCCGCCACAGCCATGAAGCGCGAGCGGCGTTCTTCACGCAGCGCATCGGGCACCGCGCCGGCCAATTCGTTGGCCGTTGCGCCCTGCACTGGCGAATAGGCGAAGCAGCCTGCGCGGTCGATTTGCGCTTCTTTCATGAAGTCGATCAGGTGCTGGAATTCGGCCTCTGTTTCGCCTGGAAACCCAGCGATGAAGGTGCTGCGGATCACGATGTCGGGGCAAACCTCGCGCCAGCGCTGGATACGCTCCAGGTTTTTCTCGCCATTGGCGGGGCGCTTCATGCGCTTGAGCACATCGGGGTGTGAGTGCTGGAACGGCACATCGAGGTAGGGCAGGATTTTGCCTTCCGCCATCAGGGGCAAGATCTCATCGACGTGGGGGTAGGGGTAAACATAATGTAGTCTCACCCAGGCGCCAAAGGATTGAGCCAACTCGCTCAGCTTCACACACAGATCCAGCATGCGCGTTTTGACGGGCTGGCCATCCCAAAAGCCGGTTCGGTATTTCACATCTACCCCATAGGCGCTGGTGTCTTGGCTGATCACCAGCAGCTCTTTCACGCCCGACTCAAACAGCCGTTGGGCCTCGCTGAGCACATCGCCAATGGGCCTGGAAACCAGATCACCACGCATGCTGGGGATGATGCAAAAC
The DNA here is from genome assembly GCA_947458895.1 of Burkholderiales bacterium. Lineage (GTDB taxonomy): Bacteria > Pseudomonadota > Gammaproteobacteria > Burkholderiales > Burkholderiaceae_C > CANHBY01. The sequence continues at coordinate 3,765 of CANHBY010000185.1, forward strand.
GAGCAACGGTGGTTACAGCCCTCGCTGATCTTCAGGTAGGCGTAGTGGCGTGGTGTGAGTTTGACGCCTGCCGGGGGCACGAGATCGATGAAGGGATCATGGGGTTTGGGCACATGCAGGTGCACGGCATCCATGACCTCTTGGGTGGCGTGAGGCCCTGTGACGGCCAACACACTGGGGTGCACTTCACGCACCAGATTACCGCTGCCACCACCACCGGCCTTGGCGCCCAGGCATCCGGTCACGATGACCTTGCCGTTTTCAGCCAGTGCCTCACCGATGGTGTCCAGGCTTTCCTTGACGGCATCATCGATGAATCCGCAGGTGTTGACGATGACCAAGTCAGCGCCCGCAAATGTTTTCGAGGTGTCATACCCTTCAGCCCGCAATTGGGTGAGGATCAGTTCAGAATCAGTGAGCGCCTTGGGGCAGCCCAGAGACACAAAGCCAATTTTGGGGGCGCCGACTGGTGTTGAGGAGGGAGAAAGTGCGTTTGTCATAGCGCGTATTCTCGCCGATGCGCACAGAGCCGTCTTTGGCCCTGGCCTTGAAGATGGGCGGGTGGAAGGCTGGTGGAA
>CANHBY010000186.1 GCA_947458895.1 Burkholderiales bacterium
AGATCGCGCTGAACTTGCGCGACTGGGCTTCTTGCAAGGCTGTGCGTCCATTGGATACCTCCAGTGCCTCATAACCCATGGCACGGATCGCATCAGCCATTGAATGGCGAATGGCGGCATCGTCATCCACCACCAACACAGGAGCGAAGGGCTGACGAGGGCCCTTTGGTTTTCGAGGCTCATCTGCAGGGTGCAAGCTGAGGGGAATCTCCACCACAAAGCTGGAGCCTTTGCCCAGCTCGCTGTGGACCTCGATGCGCCCTTGAAGCATATCGACCAGACTTCGAACCACCGCCAGCCCGAGGCCGCTGCCCACCGCCATGTGGGCAGAGTCTTTCACTCGATAGAAGGGATCAAAAATGTGGGGCAGTTGCTCATCGGAAATACCTGTGCCGGAATCTGAGATCTCGACCCTGAACAAGGGCCCCTCCACCACGCTGGCATTCAATGTGATACCACCACGATCGGTGTATTTGATGGCGTTGGAGAGGATATTCTCGAGAATTTGCCGGATCCGAGTGGGGTCGGAATAAACGCGATTGGAAAGTTCGTCCGAGGGGTCCCAGTGCAGGTCAAGGTTTTTCTCTAAGAGCGCCTCTGTGTAGTCGTCAATCAACATGGTCAACAAGCGCACAGGCGTGAAACCGCGAACTCTAAGCTCTAACTGACCCACCGAGAGTTTCGCGAAGTCGACCAAATCGCTCATTCGGCCCCGGAGCACCCGAACGCTTTCCTTCAAACGAATGAAGGTGGGCTCAGACACTTGCACGCTGCCGCGGCTCTCGATCAGGCCAAGGGTGCTCAGGATGGTCTGTAAAGGGGTCAGGAGCTCATGGCTCAACATACCCAAGAACTTCGCCTTGTCTTGAGAGGCCTTCACGGCTTCGCGCTGCGCCGCCTGGGCCTCGTCACGCAGGGCGTCGGCGGCTGCACGAGTCGCACGCTCCCCTCGGGCCACGCCCACCCAGTGAGTGATCAGCCCGGCAGCCAGGGCACCCAAGCCACAGCAAAAGAACATCACCCATTGAACCTGGCGCCGAAGGGTCTCAATGGCCTGCTGGGCCGCACTCGATGACACCGCATCACCCTGCAGCAAAGATGCGCTCAGATCAAACAAGCCGGGCAACACGTCGCCATAAACCGAGTGCAACATCTTCAGCACCAACAAGCTCGCGCAGAAGACCAGGCCAAACACCAAGGCGGGCCGAAACCAGGCCAACCGCCTGTGGGCAGGGGTGTTTGGCGAAGAGAAGAAGAGCCGCTTGAACATGGCTTGAAGATGAAGGGTTGGAGTCCGGCGGTCTGAGATCGGCAGCCGACAGTACCATTTTGGCTTGTTTACCAGCAGGCTCAGGCCCGCAAGCCGCAAAAGATCGAGCTCAAGCAACGGCTTTGCGTGACAGTCTTCACAGCACCAACCAGCGATCAGAGAGGCTGTGATGAAATAATCCTAGAAATCGCAGTTGACCGCTTACTTCCGCTGGCAACACCTGACGAACGCTCAGAATTTCGCACACGAACCCCATCACCTTTTGGGTGAAAGCGCTACGGCGCGCTGGCGGCGTTGCTCCGCCTTGCGGGCACGAGCCCGCCGCGTTGTCGCGCCTTGCCAGCCCGCCGCAGCGCTGTCCACTCGGGCGCGTCCAACTGCAGTTTCTAGGATAATCAAAAGGACATGATGAGGCCGCCTGGCGGAAGAGCAAGCAACCCGAGCAAGTTGGAGATGCATGAAATCATGCTCGAAACAGCCCCGACCGGCATCGGCCACCCGAGCAGGCCTTGTCTCACCGTTAACTCTGTGCATGATCTGGGCTGGCAGACTGGTTGGCGGATGCAGCCGCCGCCTCGGTTGACATGCCCCACCGCCCCCCCCCCTGACCTGAGACTCAAGACATGACCTCTGCTTCAGCCCCATCCGATCTCGACCAGCGGACTGCAATTGCTGCAGCCGTCAAGCATGCCTTGACCTCAGCGTCTTCGATCACAGACATCATGATTCATGAGGGCCGGCCGATCATGGCCAAGTCGGCCAGTGGCACGCGGCCGCTGCATGAGCTATTCCCCGAAGGGGTGCCCGATTTTGCTGTCACGAAGGACCACATCGTTCATTACCTTGCAGGCTATGTGGAGGGGGATGTCAAGCACACCAACGTGCAGCAGTACTGGAACGAGCGCCTCAGGCCAATTTTGCAGGCTCGCCGATCGGCGAATTTCCGGCTCGAGGGGCGAGGCCCTTACTCGCTGCGGTACTCGCTCTTTTTGCAAGGCGGAGGTGATCTGGGGTTGGTGATGCGGATCACACCCACGCGCATCACACCGCTCAACGAGCTCTCGCTGCCACCCAATTTGCTGCAAACCTTGACCGAAGCCACCACCGGTTTCATTGCCATCACAGGCCCCAGCGGCAGCGGCAAAACGGCCACCGCCATGTCGATCCTTGAATGGCACAACACCAAGCACTCAGGCCATATCGTCACCATCGAAGACCCCGTTGAGGTGAAGCTGGTGGCCAAAAAATGCATCGTGACCCAGCGTGAGGTGGGCTATGACGTGGTGAGCTTTGCCGATGGCATGCGCGAAGCATTGCGCATGAGCCCTGATGTGATGCTGACCTCGGAGATCCGAGATGCCGAAACGGCCGAGCAGGCTATTCAGGGCGGCGAGTCAGGTTCACTGATGCTGGCCACCATGCATGGGAAATCGGTGGCGGGCACCTTGCGAAAAATTCTCAGCTACACCGGCTCGAGCGCCTCTGTGATGAGATCGGTGCTAGCTGGCAGCCTGTTGGCGGTGGTTCGGCAGGCGCTCGTACCTTCCATCAAGGGTGATCGTTACTTCATGACAGCTGATGTGATCTTCAATACGGGCTCGGTGACCCGGTTCATTGAAACCGGCGACTGGGTTGGCCTGGAAGCCGCCATCCGGGAAGAAAAGCTCCCTGCCAGTGAATACATCAGCATGAATCTGCGTTTGGCTGATTTGGTCAAGCGCGGCGAAATTGACGCAGCTGAGGCCCTGCGAGAAACCTCTGACCTGCCCGGGCTGCGCAAGCGCTTGCCCAAGGGCCTAGTGTCGTGTCAGGGCTGATTTTGGGCAGGATGGGCCTCAGGCGCACCAGCGTTTGACGACCTCAGCGATGTGCTGCTGGGCTGCGATCGCCTGCGGCAATACACGGCCCATTTTGATGAACTCATGCGTGACGCCGCGAACCAATTCAAGATCGACAGCCACCCGGGTTGCACGCAACCGATCGGCATAGGCCAGGCCCTCGTCGACCAGGGGATCACACTCGGCGAGCACCAAACAGGCGGGGGCCACCCCCTCCAAATCATCAGCCAACAAAGGAGCAAAGCGCCAATCGTGGCGTTGATGTGGCGTGGCGTAGTGGCTGAAGAACCATTCAATGGTCACAGAATCCAGCAAAAAGCCGTCGCCGAACAATCGGCGTGAGGCGGTGTTGCCATCGGGCGCTGCGTGGGGCGTGATCAAGACCTGACCCCGCAACGGCCACCCTTGATCGCGTGCATGCAGGGCTGAAACTGACGCCAGCGCTGCCCCCGCGCTGTCGCCGGCCACCACCACCCGCTGCGAATCGAGCCCCAGGGCGCCAGCATGGTGCACCACCCAATCTACCGCGCCCCATGCATCCAACACGGCTTGGGGAAACCGGTGCTCTGGCGCCAGTCGATAGTCCACGGCCAACACGGCCGATCCCGAGCGCAAGGCCAACTGGCGGCACAGGCTGTCGTGGGTCTCAAGGCCGCCAATGGTGAAACCGCCACCGTGAAAGTAGATCATCACGGGAAGGATGTCCTCACTTGGCGCGTAGAGCCTCGCGGGCAGTGCCTCTGCCGCCGAGAGGGGAATGCTCACCGCCTCGACTCGTGCCAGCACGGCGCGTGGCAGGTCGAGAATCTCTGCGCCCTGAGCATAAAACTCGCGGGCTTGGTCCACGCTCAAAGTGTGCAACGCAGGTCTGTTGGCTCGCCGCATGCGGTCCAAAATGCCAGCCATGCGCGGGTTGAGAAAGTGTTGTGTCACGACTTGATTCGCCTTGGTTTAGGAGGGGCTCGACAAGTGCATCACAAAGTCTGCGCCGATCATTTCCATTTTAGAAAACACCACAGCAAAGAATCGCACAGGCGAGATACAGCTAGCGTGACCTGCCACCCATAAACCGTACCAGTCATTTTTCACAGCAGTCCATCAACTCGGAGAATGATGGCCATGAGAACAAGCAAATTCAGCGAAGAGCAAATTATCCTAAAAACTGCAGTTGACCGCTTACTTCCGCTGGCAGAACCTGATGAACGCTCAGAATTTCGCACACGAACCCC
>CANHBY010000187.1 GCA_947458895.1 Burkholderiales bacterium
GCCTGACCCCCTCCCGCACTGAAGAACTGGCCTCGCTTGCCCAGACGATTCTGCCGGCCAACCGCCGCCCGGCTGAGGCTACAGCGGCCTTGATGGGCGTGGCGCAGTGGTTGTTGGGCCGTCGCTGAGGACATCGCCGCCATGACGCCCTTGCACTTCGAAGCACTGCATTTGGAAGCGTGGGCTGAGCTGGGCAAGCTATTGGACGCGCTGGAGACATTTCCCAGGCCGTGGCGACGCGCAGCCACCCAGGGGCCACGTGCGGATGGTGCACGCTTGAGCGAGCTCTACCGGCAGAGCTGCGAGCACTTGGCGCTGGCCCAAGCGCGCTCCTACCCACTCCCCATGATCGAGCGCTTGGAGTCGCTCACGCAGCGCGCGCACCAAGCCATCTATCGACGCCAAGACTATGGCGTCGATCAACTCAAGCGATTGATCCTGATCGACATCCCCGAGAGCGTGAGAGCCCATCGTTGGTATGTCTTGATTTCAGCCCTGTTGTTCGTGTTGCCGATGATCATGGTGGCCTGGGCTACTTACCAAGACAGTGGTTTCATTTCGCATCTTGTCGACAGCCAAACTGCCCGCAGCTTCGAGCAGATGTACAGCAATGATGCCCCCAAGCTGGGTAAGCCGCGTGATGCGGGCGACGACTGGCAGATGCTGGGCTACTACATTCAAAACAACATCGGTATTGGGTTCCGGTGTTTCGCCAGTGGAGTGCCGGCAGGCTTGGGCAGTATCTTTTTCATCCTTCATAACGGGTTGCAAATCGGAGCTATTGCGGGTTACCTCACCGCCCAGGGCCACGCCGAGAATTTTTATGCCTTCGTGGTCACGCATTCTTCCTTCGAGCTCACGGGCATCGTGCTGTCGGGGGCGGCCGGCCTGCGGCTGGGCCATGCCTTGTTGGCACCAGGCCGGCGCACCCGGCTGGAGGCCTTCAAGCACAACGCCAAGGGTGCTGTGGTGGTGATGTATGGGGTCATCATCATGCTGGTGATTGCCGCCTTCCTGGAGGCCTTCTGGTCCTCCTCACGTTGGATCAGTCCACCCATCAAATATGCGGCGGGCGCGGTGTGTTGGATGCTCGTGATTTCTTATTTGGTCTGGCAAGGCCGGCCCGCAACGGTGGAGCAGAAAGTGCCGCATGCAAGTTGAAGCCTTGTCGGTCGAGCTGCGGTCACGCCCCATGTGGGAGGCGGCTGATTTGGGCGTTCGCCTGGTGCAGGCGAATGCCGCATCGGTATGGCGCACCGTCACGCCGGTGATGCTCGGCCTGCTGATGTTGTTGATGCCACTTTTCTGGGTGAAGAGCTGGCTGCCTCTTTTGCTGCTGTTCTGGCTCAAGCCTTGGCTGGACCGCAGCATCTTGTTTGTGTTGGCACGTGCCATTTTTGGCCAGCCCACGCGATTTCGAGACCTGTGGCAGGCGCAGCGCAGCGTGTGGTGGGGCAGCTTGGTGCTGACCTTGGTGGTGAAGCGCCTCTCGCTGTGGCGTTCTTTCACGCAGCCGATCGAACAACTCGAGCACCAGCGGGGCACTTCTCGCCGCCAGCGAGCCCGGCTTCTCATGAGCGGCCAACGGGGTTATGGCTTCGGGTTGCAAGGGATGTTTTACAAGCTCGAGGTACTGTGTGGGCTCAGCTTGTTGGGGTTGGCGATCCATTTCGCACCGGAGGGTGGCGCCAGGGACATCTGGAAATGGCTGATGAACTCGGGCCCATCGGGCTCAGCGGAAATTTTTCAGTTCCTCGCCTATTCAGGCCTGGTGTTGCTGCTGGAGCCCTTTTTCGTCGCCGCAGGCTTCGCCATGTACATCAACCGCCGTGTTGAATTGGAATCGTGGGACATCGAGCAGGAGTTTCGGCGTGCGTTTGCTTGAGCTGCTTCGCGCCCTCCTGATGGCCTTGATGCTTGGCTTGAGCGTGGCTGCCTGGGCGGCGTCGCAAGAGGCCACGCCAGCCCAGGTTGATCAGGCCCGAGATCAACTGCGCGCGGATCCCAACCTCCAGGACACCCAAACCCAGCGGCGACTGAGATTGAAAAATCCTAAAGCTTTCGATTTCCTTCCCGATCCGCACGCCTCCGGATGGCTCAAGGGACTCGTCCGAGCCCTCTCAGAGGCTGGGCGGCTGGTGGTTTGGGTGCTGGGTGGGTTGCTCGTGTTGATGGTGGTGGTGAGCCTCAGGCATTGGCTCCAAGTGCGCGCTGAGGGCGGGCCTAAGGAAAATTCGGCGGTGCTTCCCACCCATGTGCATGAGCTGGACATCCGCCCGGAGAGCCTGCCCGACCAGGTGGGATCTGTAGCGTGGAGCCTGTGGCAACGGGGTGAACAACACGCCGCTCTTTCACTGCTTTACCGTGCCACGCTGTCTCGGCTGGTGCATGCCCATTCTGTACCCATCACCAGCGCAAGCACGGAGGGCGAGTGCATCCAGCTCGCCCAAGCCTCGCTGGCCATCAGGCCACTCGGACTCGTAGAGCAAATCATCGACGCTTGGCGACTGGCGGTTTATGGCTCGCGCACCTTGAATGCCGAGGTTGTCCAGGCCCTGTGCCAACGCTTTGATTCCGAGCTCGCTCCCTCACCGGGATCGGCCAGCAAGGGGGCGTTGTGAAGGGGAAATGGGGGCGCATCGTCTTGGCCTGCATCGTGCTGGCGGCGGCTTGGTGGGCGGCTGTCAACCTGCGGTTGGTGAAGGAAACGGGCCCGGCGCCACTGGGTTTCAAGGCGATGTTCAACCCGCTTTATGCCACCGAGCGGCTGCTTCATCATCTGGGCGCTAACGTCCACCGGCATCTTCAAAGGGATGAGCCTTTGCCACCGGTGAGCAGCACCGTTGTCCTGTCCTCGGCAAGTTTGTCCGAGCAGCGGGATCAGGCTCAGAAGCTCCGCCCCTGGGTTGAGCAGGGTGGCCACTTGGTGTTAAGCCACTCGGCGATCACCCATGATTCATTCGAATGGGTGCCAGTTTCAAATGCTGGTGGCAAGTTGGGGCAGGAACAATGCCAGCGCGTCGAAAAGCATGAGTCTCAGGGGATGGCGCCTGCTTCCAGCCCTTCGCCATTCGAGCTGTGCGCTCCGGTGTCTGCAGTCTTGAAGGTGACCGACCCCGATGTCCCCCTTTGGACGGTGTCAGCCCAACAAGGCGACATCATCATGCGCGTTCGCGTGGGCGCTGGCACCGTCACTGTCCATGGCATTCCGGCGGTCTTTGACAACCGCGCCCTCCCGAAGGCCGATCATGCCCATCTGGCCGCTCTGATCCTTCGCGCTGGGGCTGGCCAGGAGGTCTTGTTCATCGAAGAAGGCAGCCCGCCTGGCCCGGACTTTTGGTCCTGGCTTTGGGACGAGGCTTGGGTGGCCTTGGTCCTGGCCCTAGGCGCTGTCGCGCTGGGCCTGTGGCGAGGCGCTCGCCGTTGGGGGCCGCTCATGGGCGAGGCACAGCCTGTGCGCCGTTCCATGGCCGAGCAAATCCACGGCACGGCCCAGTTTCTCGCGAACCATGGGCGCCAAGCCTTGTACCAGTCTGCCCAGCGTGCTTTGGATGAAGCGGCCAGGCAGCGGCTGTATTGCTTCGATCAGCTCACCGTGAAAGATCGTGCCAAAGCGATTGCCGAGCACACCGGCCTGCCCCCATCGGCCTTGGCGCAGGCCATGCTGCCGCCAGGGCCGGGCCGTCGAGCCGCCACCGGCCAAAGTCTCCAGCTGCTGGAAGTAGCCCGCCGCCGGCTGCGTGGCCACAGCCCCCCCAACATTCCCACCTCCGAAGGAAACTCGCATGCAGATCCCCACTGAACAACTCACCCGTGCTGCTGAGCTGCTGCAAGAGCTTCGAACTGAAATCGGCAAGGCCGTGGTGGGGCAACGCGAAGCAGTCGACCAGGCCATCAGCGCCCTGGTAGCCTGCGGCCACGTGCTCATTGAAGGGGTACCCGGCGTGGGAAAAACATTGCTGGCCCGCGCGATGGCCAAGTGCATGACGCTGAGCTACGCCCGCGTCCAGTTCACCCCCGACCTGATGCCCTCCGACATCACAGGCCACACGGTGCTCGACCTCAGCTCCAAAACTGAAGCAGGCCTCGGTGGCCTGCGCGTTCACCGAGGCCCCGTCTTCACCCATTTGCTCTTGGCCGATGAAATCAACCGCGCTCCTGCCAAAACCCAAAGCGCACTGCTGGAGGTGATGCAGGAATACCAAGTGACCCTCGAAGGCCAGACCCTCGCCTTGCCGCGGCCCTTCATGGTGATGGCCACGCAGAACCCCATTGACACCGAGGGCACCTACCCCTTGCCCGAGGCAC
>CANHBY010000188.1 GCA_947458895.1 Burkholderiales bacterium
AGGCTTTCTAAAAATGGTTAGAACTCATGCGGGATCCGACAGGTAGGTACGACACCCCACGCTTGCATGACCATCACCATGGCAAGCGTATCTAGCTCACAGTACCGCAGCAGTGCAGCTTTGATGGCTTGCCTTTGAAAGTCAGGCATGTCTTCAAATTGCAATCGCATGTAGGCAGACATTGCGGCACCACCTTCGCGCAAGTGATCCGTCAGGCCCTCCTCCAAGGCCTCGACCTCATCCTCAGCAATGTCACCAAAGACAGGCGGAAGAAGCTTGTATGGGTCGACGACCACGCCATCCTTTTGCTGCCACCAGGCCACGGGGTTCTCGAAGTTCAGGCTCACCCCTGGGCCGTACCAAGCCTTGCTGTACTGCTCTTGCAGGAATGGCGAGCTGCTCATCACCGCTGGAAGCACTTTTTTCAGCGAGTTGCTGCCCTTTGTTGATGGGTGAAAATAAAACTTCTTTGCGAGCCTGCACAAATCGACCATGCTTCGCTGGCTGACAATGCCGGACCCATCGACCTTCGTGGTTGTGATGCTCTCTATGAATGCCACCAAGTCGTCAACGTCACTGGGCGGTGATTCGGCATGTTTTAGTTGCGAACGGAGATGGGTCAGTACCGTGTTTTCGTGCGCAGCCCATCGGAAGATCGTGCCGTTGTCGCCATTCAGCGCGCTTCTGAGTGCTCTCACGAAGTCGAAATTTGGGTTGGCCCCAGGTTCAGTGCTGATCCACTGTGTTTGATGTCGAATGCGGCCATCTGCCTCGATCACGTGATGGGAGAACTGGAAGGCTGTGGTCTCATATGGATGCATTCCCTTCACGAAGGGGATCGCTACTGCACAAGTCTCGAAGTCAATGCAGTGCAGTGGATAAGTCCAGAGTGAGCTCTCACGCGCCAAGCCATCGGTGTCTAAAAAATAGTCGCCACCACCAGGCCAATCGGGTCGGCAGGTGTACCACTGACGATGACTTGCAGTTAACCCGTCAGACCCTGGGTCTTCATCATTGAGCCCGATGTCTTCTGAACTGGCAGCAGAGAGCTTGAGCACCCCTTGTTGAATGAGCACATCCTTCTTGCGGAAGTTCCACAGATCGAGAACAGTGCCCTCTTTGAAATCTGGTTCAGTCCAACCAAAGGCCTGATGCCAGCATTCATGGAACCCACTTTGAGGCTCCCCTGCTTTTGGAAAGCTGTTTGCCTTGAACTGACATCCCGCGCATCTCGCCGTTGGGTTAGGTTCCAAAGGCCTGTCTGCTGCGTAAGCGTCTGCGTAGGCTTTGGCCGCATCTGCAAAATGCATTGAGTTGTGCGGCCCAACCAAGAGGGACCCAGCCAGAATCTCATCAACTTGGCTGTTCACATTGATGCAAACCAGCAAAGGCTCACCAACCTGCGTTTGAGTCAGGCCGGGATCCGTCAAGACTCTCAACCGACCATCAACCTTCTGGACTTTGAATTTCTGATTGATGCCATCAACAGTGCTGACGGCATCCTTGTTCGCCAGCAAGAGAAAGGCATTAATCCTATGTCCCGGCAACGCTTGCTGGGCCACAAATCGTTGAAAAGCAATGTCTTGAAGATAGGGCAGAAAGTCGGACTTGATGCCCCCACGAGCACCACGAAAATCTTTGTCTTCCGACTCGCGATAAGACTTCGCCTTGACCTCGATCAGCTCTATGGTGTTGCCCGACTTTTTGAGGACGTCGACCCTGATGAAGAAGTTGCCAAACGCAAGTGCCGCTTCAAAGATGATGACTTGATCGCGCTGAAGCAGCTCTCTCGTCCGATCTAGCGCCACCTGGTGGGCCAGCTCATCAATGGTCACGCCGCCCGGGTACATGAGCAATGCCAGTTCGCCAACTTGGTATCCACCTTCTGCCAATGCCGCCATGAAGGTGTCGTCCCTTGACTTGTCCAGATACTGGTTCTTGCCCGTGTAGTACAACTTGCGCGGGCATTCGACGGCCAGCTTGAAGCGGGACTTGGTGAGATAACGCGAAGTGGCCATTTGGTTCACCTAACGAAACAGCCAGGCGGCAGCCAAAATCGGCACCGATTGGATTGAAAAACGCCCGACCGCCCAGAGGCTACGGACTTCTCGATCATCGGGCTAGGCTTTCTAAAACTGGTTAGAAATCATGCGGCATCTGACAACGATGGAAGAAGCCCAATAGGGTCCCTCTTTAATGCCGGCCTCCTCCAAACCTACGGTGCAACAGCCCTCCCCAGCTTTCGTCAATTTGCAGCTGCCGGCCTCTGCATACCGGACATCAAGCCGTCATAGTCATCTTTAGTGAACGCGGGAGCAGCCAGCAGATTCAAAGCGAGCTTACGCTTCCGATCCATCAATAACTGCAATTGCCAATCAAAACTCTGCTCTGCGGCCGTGGGCAGGATCGCCAAGGGGTAGTAGACATGAACCGGCTTGGTCTGGCCAATCCGGTAGGCACGGTCTGAACATTGGTCCTCGACCGCTGGGTTCCACCAGCGAGACAGATGGATGACGTGGTTGGCAGCCGTCAGCGTCAGGCCAACCCCACCCGCTTTGGGCGACAACAACATGACATCAAAGCCACTGTCTCGCTGAAAGGCATTGACTCGCTCTTGCCTGGCCTCGGTACTGACTTGGCCATTGATGACCATGGGCGATTTCGTGAGGCCATAACGTCTTTGCAGTAACAGCGGCAACTGATCGGCATCCTGGAGATCGAGCGATTCTAGAAAGACAAGTACCTTTTCACCGCTGGTGGACACCTTGTCCAGAATACTCATCATGGCCAGGAAACGGGCTGAGTCTTCCATCTTCAATTCGGATGCCTGAACGCCGCCCTCCATCAAGGAAGGATGCAAAGACACTCGCCGCAAGGCATGAATCATGCCCAACGTGCCCTCTGGACCTGAGATTTCCTTCATGGCCAAAGCGCGCTCGTAGGCCTCCAACTGACGCGCGGGCATTGGGATTTTGATGAGGTGTTCATGCTTTTCCGGCAAGCCATCGAGCTTTTCAGACTTCAATCTACGCAGCAGCAATTTCGGCGTCTGCACGGAAGCCTCCTCTTGCCAGACTTGGTCACGCAGAGCCTGAACATTGGCGCCTTCAACCTCATACTTGGCACTGAATTCCTTCAAGTCGGACAAAGCGCCGGGCTGTACAGCATCGGCGATACACCAGAGATCGGCCAGGCGATTTTCAACTGGTGTGCCCGTCATGGCCAGCATGAAATCAGTGTTCAGCGCCTTGACTGCATGAGTCATACACGCCTTGGGAGACTTGATTTTTTGGGCCTCATCGAGAACCACTGCAGCAAAAGGCACGGCACCAAAACTGAGCTGGTAGTCGGAAACGGCTTCGTAATTCGCAAGCACAACATCGGCGGACGACAACCGCGAGGTATCGAGGCCGGCCGTGCCATCGACATGTCGACCGCGCCTCATGGCCTTGAGGTGATCGCCATAGGCCCGGACGAGGTCACCCAAGCCAGGTGCGAAAAGGTGTTCCTCGATTTCCGCCTCCCAGTTACGCAACAGACCCACCGGCGCAATAACCAGAAGAGGTTTTTTCGGCAACACGCCCTCATCCATCAGCTCGCGTAGCCACAAGCAGAAGGCAAGGGCCTGAAAGGTTTTGCCTAGCCCCATGTCGTCGCAAAGCATGGCGCCGCGACTGCCTTCCATCCAATGCCTTTGCAGCCAGCTCAACCCAAGTTCCTGATGCTTTTTAGGCGTGGTTTTGAGGCCCTCGGGCAAAAGCACTCGACCTGCCCGCCGGCCGAGGCTTGTCCGGGTAAATGAAGTTTCATCAAAATTCGTCTCGATGATTAAGACGTTTTTGACGGCAGGATCTTCTGGGCCATCGAGGCTCGGGCCCCTTGGCGGTCGTCTCATTGCCGTGTGCAGCTGCCCTAAGGCACTGGCATTAGCAGCTGTCGCGGCGATGTCTTGGCCGGCAATCGTAATGGTCGACTTACCATCAGCTAGAGCGGCCTGAATGTCCTGCACCGCCCGCGCCACTGTAGGCTCATCCAGGGGTAAGTCCACCCCCCCGATGCGGAGCCCTCCAGACTGCGGCGCATCCCATTTTTGGGCCGATATCTTGATCCAGGGTAATACTGGAGCAATCCATTCGCCGACATCTCGAACGCGCTCAGCAAACTTTTCGGTTTCAACAAAGACGGTCGGCTCAGACTCTTCCGCCCCCATCATCTCGCGGATAACGGCCTCCGGGTACATGGCTGCCCGCTTGCGGTGTTCGGCAGGCGCCTGCCTAAGCTTGCGAACAGCTGCCAATGCACG
>CANHBY010000189.1 GCA_947458895.1 Burkholderiales bacterium
CGCTGGAATCCACACCGCCCGAGAGGCCAGAATGACCTCTTCACTGCCCACTTGCTCACGAATGCGGGCCACCGCCTCTTCGATGTAGTCGCCCATGACCCAGTCGGGGCGCGCCTTGGCGATGTCGAGCACGAAACGCTCAAGCAGCGCACGGCCTTGCACGGTGTGGGTGACCTCAGGGTGGAACTGTACGCCGTAGTAGCCACGCTCTTCATCGGCCATGCCGGCAATGGGGCAGCTGGGCGTGGACGCCATGAGCTTGAAGCCAGGCGGCAAGGCCGTGACTTTGTCGCCGTGACTCATCCAGACCTTCAGCATGCCGTGGCCTTCGGGGGTCTGGAAGTCTTCGATGCCTTCGAGCAGCGCGGTGTGGCCATGGGCGCGAACTTCGGCGTAACCGAATTCGCGGTGAGTGCTGGGCTCAACTTGGCCACCTTGCTGAACAGTCATGGCGAACATGCCGTAGCAAATACCCAGCACGGGCACCTTCAAATCCCACACGGCTTGGGGTGCACGCAGATCTTGATCTTCGTAGGTGGAGGCGTGGCTGCCTGAGAGGATGATGCCCTTCGGAGCGAACCCACGAATGAACTCGTTGCTAACGTCTGAGGGATGAATCTCGCAGAACACGTGGGCCTCACGCACACGGCGTGCAATGAGTTGGGTGACTTGGGAGCCGAAGTCGAGGATCAGGATTTTGTCGTGCATGGAAGGCTCACGAAGAGAGTCGGGTTGAAATGGGACATATCAAATTCAAGGGGCATTTGACGCCGGAGGATCACAGGGGGTCAGGTCATGCGCCCCCTGAGAGCACCTTCAGGTTGTCTGATGAGGGCGCAACAAAACATCCTCAGGCGCTGACTTGAAGTGGCGCACCGCCAAGACCACTGCAAGCCCCTGCAAGACAGCACAAAGAAAAAACGGTGCACCCAGGCGCCAATCATGGGGCGGCAAATCGGAAACGATTGTCAGGATCGGCCCACCCACCACGGGTGCCAGAACCAGCATCAAACTGTTCACCGAGGAAACGGCCCCCAGGGTTTGACCTTGGTTCTTGGCGCTCGCCGCATTAGAGATGATGCTTTGCAAGGCCGAGGCCGCCGAAAAGCCCAACAGGTTGAGACCAATGACGGCGTACATCATCCAACTTTGCGTGGCCAAACCCCAGGCCAAAAAAGCCAGGCTACCCGAGCTAAGACCGATCAACGCGAGCTTAGGCGCCCCCCAGCAAGCAAGCAGTTTGCGCAGCAAAACGCCTTGAACAAACACCGAGGCCACGCCCACCGCAAACAGCGACCACCCGTTTTCAAGGGGGCCCCACTGAAACCGAAACTGGGTATAGAGCACCCAAGTCGAGTGCAAAATGAACTGTGCCAGCGACGACAACGCCAGCACGGCCACCAGCCAGCCTACACCCTTCAGGTTGGTGAGATCACGCAGCGCTTTGAAGGGATGGGCGCGCCACCAAGCCACCGCACGACGCCGCTCCGGTGGCAATGACTCAGGCAAAACCCACACACCATAGAGCAAATTGGCAAGCGACAAGGTACCCGCCACAAAGAATGGCCAGTGCAAATCCAGATGCGCCAGGAAGCCACCCACCGCTGGCCCGACGGTGAAGCCCAAACCGAACATCGCTCCCAGCATGCCAAAGCGCTTGGCGCGGTCCTGGGGGGCCGTGATGTCGGCCACATAGGCATTGGCTGCTGCGGCATTGGCCTGCAAAGCGCCACCAAGTGCCCGCACCACAATCAACATCCACAGACTCGATGCCAGCGCGGTGGCAAAAAAGCTCAAGGCGAAACCGCAAAACCCGATCAACAGCACAGGGCGACGGCCATAGCGGTCACTGAGGGCACCCAGCACGCTGGAGCCAAAGAAGTTGGCCAAACCAAAAACGGCAGCGGTGACTGCAGTCCAGAAAGCCTGCTCAGTTTGCGAGGTGGTGAAAGTGCCCACCAGCGATGGCAACACAGGCACCACCAAGCCGACCGACATCATGTCGATCAGCACCGTGATCATGATGAAACGCATGGCCGCGGCCCGAGGGGCCGGTGTATTGGAAACTTCCATGAACTCCTTGGGGGCCGGTCAGCCCACTACTCCATGCGGTAGTTGGGGGCTTCCTTGGTGATCTGCACGTCGTGGACGTGGCTTTCACGAATGCCTGCGGAGGTGATCTCCACGAACTCAGCCTTGGCATGCAAGTCGTCGATCGTGGCGCAGCCGCAATAGCCCATCGAGGCGCGCAAGCCACCCGCCATTTGGAACGCGATGCTGACCATGGAGCCCTTGTAAGGCACACGGCCCTCAATACCCTCAGGCACGAGCTTGTCGGCGTTGGGGTTGGCGCCGGTGTTTTCCTGGAAGTAGCGGTCAGCACTGCCCTGTTGCATGGCCCCAATCGAGCCCATGCCGCGGTAGCTCTTGTAGCTGCGACCTTGGAACAACACGATCTCGCCAGGGGCCTCTTCGGTGCCAGCAAACATGCCGCCCATCATGACGGTGTGAGCGCCAGCAGCAATGGCTTTGGCAATATCACCAGAGTAGCGAATGCCCCCATCAGCGATCAGGGGGACCCCTGTGCCGAGCAAGGCCTGGGCCACGTTGTCAATGGCGGTGATCTGCGGCACCCCGACACCGGCCACGATCCGGGTGGTGCAAATGGAGCCAGGGCCAATGCCCACCTTCACGCCATCGGCCCCTGCCTCTACGAGCGCGCGAGCAGCTGCACCCGTGGCGATGTTGCCGCCGATCACGTCGACCTGCGGGAAGTTTTTCTTGACCCAACGAACACGTTCGATCACGCCGCTGCTGTGACCGTGCGCGGTGTCAACCACCAACACATCGACGCCAGCCTTCACGAGCAGTTCAACCCGCTCTTCGGTTCCCTCGCCAACGCCCACCGCAGCGCCCACTCTGAGCTTGCCCTGGGCATCACGGGCGGCATTCGGGAAGTTGGTTTGCTTGGTGATGTCTTTGACGGTGTAGAGACCACGCAGCTCAAATTCTTTGTTGACCACCAGTACGCGCTCCAGCTTGTGCTGGTGCATCAAGGCCTTGGCATCTGCCAAGCTGGCCTCTTCACCCACGGTGATGAGGCGCTCGCGGGGGGTCATGATGTCCCGGACCGGGATGTCGGTGCGGGTCTCGAAACGCAAGTCGCGCCCCGTGACGATACCAACCACTTTGCCGTCATCGACCACAGGGAATCCTGAAATGCCGTGCTGACGAGACAAAGTGATGACGTCGCGCACCGGAACGCGAGACGATATGGTGATGGGATCTCGCAACACACCCGATTCGTAGCGCTTGACGCGTGCCACCTCAGAAGCCTGCTGCTGAGCTGAGAGATTCTTGTGAACCATGCCGATGCCGCCCTCTTGGGCGATGGCGATGGCGAGCCTCGCTTCGGTCACGGTGTCCATGGCCGCAGAGACCACAGGCAAATTCAATCGAATGTTGCGCGACAGCGATGTCGACAATGAAGTGTCGCGGGGTAACACTTGGGAGAATGCGGGTACCAGGAGAACATCGTCAAAGGTAAGCGCTTTTCCAAGGAGACGCATGGATAACTCCGTAGGCAAAAGCGGATTATAAAGACGTGCGGTGTGTCAAAACACACGCTCTCGGGGCATTCCGCTCGAAACGGACCCCATTAAACTGACGTCGGTTCTTCAATGAGGGGTTTACATGTCGCGTTTTGGCCATTTTGCTCTGTTAGTGGCGGTGATTTCCGCTGCCACCTTACCTGCCACAGCACAGTCCCAATGGGCTTGGCGAGACAAAAGCAAAAACAATCAAATCACTTACAGCGACATTCCGCCCCCCTCGGAGATCAGCGAAGCGGACATTCTGAAGCGGCCGAACAAGCCAGCCAAGCCTCTTGATCTTACAGCCGTTGCGCAAGAGCCCGCGGTACCCAAACCCACCACCCCTGCACTTTTGCCTCCCAAACGGGTCGACCCCACCCTGGAGGCCAAACGCAAACAGGCCGAGCAAGAAGCCGAAGCTGCCAGGAATCAAGAAGAGGCCAAACAGGCCACAGCGAGGGCGGCCAACTGTGAACGAGCCACCAACGCCCTGCGCGCGCTTGAAAACGGCACTCGCATGGCGCGCCCCAATGCGAAGGGCGAGTTGGAAATACTTGACGACAAAGCGCGGGAGGCCGAAACCAAGCGCTCGCGTGAAGTGGCCAAGAGTGATTGCAAATAAGGCCTGACTGGAACGACCCAACTGGCCAGGCCTATGGCTGAGGCAGAAATTCAACTGCC
>CANHBY010000190.1 GCA_947458895.1 Burkholderiales bacterium
CGCAGACACGTCACCGGCCTGGGTTTCAATGATGGGCAAGGCGGTCAGTGAACCGGTTTTGCCTTTGACTGCGCCATTGGTGAACTTCTCGACGTAGTCAGGGTTCACGCGAGCAGCACGCTCGAGCAGACGGCTGTGGAGATAGAACACGTCGCCAGGGTAGGCTTCACGGCCTGGGGGACGGCGCAGCAGCAGCGAAATTTGGCGATAAGCCACAGCTTGCTTGGAGAGATCGTCATACACGATCAGGGCGTCTTCGCCGCGATCGCGGAAATATTCGCCCATGGTGCAGCCGGAGTAGGCCGACACATATTGCATGGCTGCCGACTCAGCCGCAGAGGCCGCCACGACGATGGTGTATTCGAGGGCGCCGCTGGCTTCCAGTGCGCGCACCACGTTCTTGATCGACGAGGCCTTCTGACCGATGGCCACGTAGATACAGGTCATGTTCTGACCCTTTTGGTTGATGATGGTGTCAATGGCCACGGCGGTCTTGCCGGTTTGGCGGTCACCAATGATCAACTCACGCTGCCCACGGCCCACGGGCACCATGGCGTCGATGGACTTCAAACCGCTTTGCATCGGCTGGCTCACGGATTGACGAGCAATCACGCCAGGGGCGATTTTTTCGATAGGCATCGACAGCTTGGCGTTGATGGGGCCCTTGCCGTCAATCGGCTGACCCAGCGCATTCACCACGCGGCCCTTGAGCTCGGGGCCCACAGGCACTTCCAGAATGCGGCCGGTGCACTTGACGGTTTGGCCTTCGGAGATGTGCTCGTATTCGCCCAAGATCACGGTGCCCACGGAGTCGCGCTCCAGATTCAGGGCGAGACCGAAGGTGGGTTGGCCGGAGGCGGTGGCGGGGAATTCCAGCATTTCGCCTTGCATCACGTCGGACAAGCCATGAACGCGGACGATGCCGTCGGTCACGGACACCACGGTGCCCTGGTTGCGGATGTTGCTGGAAACGCCAAGGCCCTCAATGCGGCTCTTGATGAGTTCGGAAATTTCGGCAGGATTCAGTTGCATTGCTTCTCTCCGTTGCGCAGGCGGTGGCCTGCGCTGGGAATGGGGTTGCTGGGGTGCAGCGCGTGGGGACAGGCAGGTGAACGCAAATCAGGCCGTCAATGCGGCGCTCATTTGCTGCAAACGGGCCTGAATGGAGGTGTCTAGAACTTCGTCACCCACCACCACGCGGATGCCACCAATCAGCTCGGGTTGCAGCGTGACGATGGGGTTGAGCCGACGGCCAAAACGCTTTTCAAGCGCTTGCAGCACAGCGCCCATCTGTCCAGGCTCGATGGGGAAGGCGCTGGCGATGTGGGCATCATGCACACCCGCCTGCGAATTCACCAGCTCCCGGTAATGGGACGCGATCTGAGCCAGAGCAGCCAAGCGACCGTTGTCGATCACCGTGCGCAGAAGGTTCTGGACGGGATCCAGCAAGGGCCGCTTGACTGCGGCCATAACCACCTCAAACACCTGCGGCGCCTGCACCTTGGGATGCTCGGCGAACTGCCGGACTTGAGGGTCGGTGGCCACCGATGCCAGCACCGTGACTTGCGCCGCGATGTCAGACAGCGCCTGAGGACCCAGTTGACGTGCGACCAGGAAAAGAGCCTCGGCGTAAGGGCGAGCAAGGGTTGCGAGTTCAGCCATGGTTCACAGCTCAGTCTGCAAGCGGTTGAGCAGGTCGGCGTGAACGCCGGCGTTGACTTCGCGCTTGAGGATTTGCTCAGCACCTTTCACGGCGAGTTGGGCCACCTGATCGCGCAGGGTGTCGCGAGCCTTGGCGACTTCTTGAGCGGCCTCGGCCTTGGCATGGGCCAAAATTTTGGCGGCCTCTTCACCGGCGCGTGACTTGGCTTCTTCGATCATGGACTGGGCTGCGCGCTCGGCATCAGCCAAGCGTTTAGCCGCGTCGTCACGGGCAGCGCTCAATTGCTTGCTCACTTGCTGCTGCGCAGTGGCCAACTCAGCCTTGGCCTTGTCAGCAGCCGACAGGCCTGCTGTGATTTTCGCAGCACGCTCATCCAGCGCCTTGGCCAAGGGAGGCCAAACGTAGCGCATGGTGAACCACACCAAGATCGCAAAAACAATCGCCTGCAGAAACAGGGTTGCATTGATATTCACAACACGATCCTTTCAACCGTGAAAGGGGAGGGATTTACAACTGGAACGGGTTGGCGAAAGCGAACAGCAGCGCGATGGCCACGCCGATCAGGAAGGCGGCATCGATAAGCCCGGCCAAGATGAACATCTTGGTTTGCAGGTCATTCATGAGCTCAGGCTGGCGAGCAGAAGACTCCAGGAACTTGCCGCCCATCCAGGCGATACCGATAGAGGCGCCAATCGCGCCCAAACCAACGATCAGACCACAAGCCAGAGCAACGAGACCGAGAACGTTTTCCATTTTTATAGCTCCTAAAGTTGAAGTGAAAATCAAGAAAGAAAAAAATCAGTGGATGTACCCAAACACGAAGGCGATCAATGAGCGTCGTGGGCCTGACCCACATAAATCAGGGTCAACATCATGAAGATGAAGGCCTGTAAGGTAATGACCATGATATGGAAAAGTGTCCATACCGTGCCCGCCACCACATGCCCCAGACCCAACCAGAACGCACCCGTCGCGGGGTTGAACTGCCAGGCCCACACACCACCCATAAGGGCGATGAGCATGAACACCAGCTCGCCAGCAAACATGTTGCCGAAGAGTCGCATGCCATGGGAGACGGTTTTCGCAGCGAACTCAATCATCTGCATAAGGAAGTTCACCAAGCCGAGGAGAACGGCAAAAACAGGGTTCTTACTGGTGCCGAAGGGGGCGCAAACGAGCTCGTGTGCCCAGCCGCCCAAGCCTTTGATTTTGATGTTGTATATCAGGCAGATCAGCAGGACGCTGGTGGACAAACCCAGCGTGGTGGAGAGGTCGGCGGTGGGCACCACGCGCATGTAATCTTTGAAACCCAACGAAGGGCCGGCGCTGTGCCAGAGGGAGGGGATCAAATCAACTGGCAGCATGTCCATGGCGTTCATCAGGAAAATCCAGACGAACACCACCAAGGCCAAGGGGGCCACCAACTTGCGGCTCTTGGCGTTGCGGATCAAAGGCTTGGCCTGGTTATCGACCATTTCATAGAGCATTTCGACCAGGGCCTGAAAGCGCCCCGGCGTGCCAGAGGTGGCTCGGCGTGCAGCAGACCAGAGCACGAGACAGCCCACCACACCCAGCAAGAGGGAAAAAACCAGTGAGTCGAGATTGAAGAGGCTGAAGTCGATGATGGAATGCTGCGACGCGCCCTCAAAGGAGAAGTTCATTTGCAGATGCTGCAAATGGTGTTGGATGTACTCACCAGCGCTCGGGGCGTGTGCAGCGTTTGCGGCGTGGGCTTCAGCGGCCATGTTGCTTCGTCTCTTGTTGCTGTTGGGTTGATGGCCGACGCCACAGCAGCGCCAGCCAATTCACTTTCAAACTCACGATCATGGTGACCAGAAGAACCGGCCAATGAAGGCTCGGGACCACTTTGACTGCAGCAACCAGCATGGCCACCGCCGTCAACACCTTGGCAAACTCCCAGAACATGAAGCCCGTCAAGCCCCCACCGGGAGAGTTGCTAGCTTGTTGTCTGGACATTCCGCGAGCCATGACAGCTCCCGGGATGACTGCGGCGGCCGCACCATACAGCGCTGACCAAACCGCATTGCCTTGCTGCCACACCAGCCAGACCCCGGCCGAGACCAGGAGACCGGCCAGCGCCTGAACACCTAGAACCACCCACGGTGACACAACAGAATGACGGGCCCGCAGGGCCTGTGCTTCCTCACGCGTCAGGGGCTTGAACTGGAGATCTTCGTCTCCATTTTCTGGATCGGTGTTCGCTGTGGCCACTTTGGCGATGGAGCCGAAAGAACCATGTTCGGTGTCGGGCATGGTTGTTCTTTCAAACTCACGTCACGAAGTGCAAAGCCTCGGGATTATATGTGGAAACCCGTAGATGTCGGCTGAAATCTTGGCAACCGCTTGGGTATTGGGCGGGCCTCAACTCACGGCAGGGGGCACGGTGAGGTAGTGCAAGGCCAGCGCTTGGCACTGTGCCACGCTGAGACAGGCGTCGAAAGAGGGCCCCAGCTCCTCGCTCATCAAAGTGCCCACGCGGGGTGCGAGTTGGTGGGCCAGACGGGCGTCCAGGAACATCAGGCGGCAACGCCTGGCGAGCACATCGGTCACGGTGCGGGCCATTTCGTGGCGAACGGCATAGC
>CANHBY010000191.1 GCA_947458895.1 Burkholderiales bacterium
ATGGTGGGCCGCAAGGCCGAAACCGAGGGCATTGCCAGGGCTGGCGCCAAGATGGTGACGGCGGTGGCCTGCGCAGCAGTACCCAAACTCACGGTGGTGATTGGTGGCTCTTTTGGCGCAGGCAACTATGGCATGTGCGGTCGAGCCTACAGCCCTCGATTTCTTTGGATGTGGCCCAACGCGCGCATCTCGGTGATGGGCGGCGAGCAGGCCGCCAGCGTGTTGGCGACCGTCAAGCGTGAAGGCTTGGAAGCTCAGGGGGGCTCCTGGAGCGCCGAGGACGAAGAAGCCTTCAAGGCGCCTATCCGTCAGCAGTACGAAACCCAAGGCCACCCCTACCATGCCACTGCGAGGCTCTGGGATGATGGCTTGATTGATCCCCTGGACACCCGGCGTGTGCTGGCTCTGGGGCTCAGTGCTGCTTTGAACGCGCCGATTGAGGAGACGCGCTTCGGCGTGTTCCGCATGTAGTGCTGCCTGGAATATTCCGCACAAGCCGCTCCCCATGAACACACACCTCGCCCTTGATCATCCCTTCGCTCATGTGACCCGAGTGACCTTGCAGCGCTCCGAGGTTCGCAATGCCTTCAACCCGGCCCTGATTTCAGAGCTCACACGGGCCTTCGAGGCCATTGCCGCAGACACGCAGGTGCGCGCCGTGATTCTTGCCGCCGAGGGCCCGGCGTTCTGTGCAGGGGCTGATCTTCAATGGATGCAGTCGATGGCAGGCTTTAGCTGGGAGGAAAACCACGCCGATGCCCAGGCCCTGACACGCATGCTCCATACCCTCTACACCTGCCCGGTGCCGGTGGTGGGGCGCATTCATGGCGATTGCTATGGTGGTGGGGTGGGCTTGGCGGCGGTGTGTGATGTGGTCGTGGCCGCGCAGGGGGTGCAGTTTTGTTTGAGCGAGGCCAAGCTGGGCTTGGTGCCCGCCACCATCAGCCCCTATGTGATTCGCGCCCTGGGTGCCCAGGCCTCCAGGCGCTACTTCGTGACCGCTGAGCGTTTCAGCGCACAACGAGCCCAGGCTTTGGGCTGGGTTGCCGAGGTGTGTCCAATCGAAGAGCTGGACGCTGTGCTCAACAACATCGTGGGCGCCATCGTGGCCAATGGGCCGCAAGCCACACGCCGCTGCAAGCGCCTGGTGCAGGAGGTGATGGGGCAGGCGCTGAGCGAGTCGTTGCTGGCCGAGACGACCCGTCTGATCGCAGACATGCGTGCCAGCCTCGAGGGGCAGGAGGGGCTGCAAAGCTTTTTGCAAAAGCGTGCGCCGGAGTGGACTTCATCTTGACCCCAGGTGCTACCTTGTTCTCAGCCGTTTGATCGGGTTCCCAGTGACTTCCATGCGGCAATGACCTGATCAGGCTCGATGTCCGTCAATCGGCTGGCTGCACCGTTTTCGCCGCCCATCGCCACCACTGGCGCGCTCCGGGGCCGGGGTCGCCAGCGGACCGAACCAAACACCGAATACAACACGACCAGTGGGCAGTTCATAGCGCCGGCTGCGTGGGCAGGGCCGGTGTCCACGCTGATCATGCTGTGGGCGCGCTCGGCCAGCGGCAGCAGCCTGTCGATGGGCAGTTCCTGGGCCAGGTTGTGAACCCTGGTGTCGTCCACCATGTCAATGATTTCCTGTACCAGCCCATGCTCCCGCGCCGAGCCGCACATCAGCACTCTGCTGCTGGGCAGGTGGGATCGAATTCCGCGCACCACAGCAGCCCAGTGGCCAGGTGGCCAGTGTTTTGAGTGATCCGAGGTGCCGATTCGACCGCGCTTATGAGTTTTCTTGTGGCCGGCTTGCACCAGCACCAGAGAGTCGGCGCTCCAACCCTTTTGCTTCAGCCACAGATCACAAGCCGAGCGCTCCGCTTCAGTGATGAACAACTCAGGCCGAGGGGCTACGCTGCCACTGCACAAAAGGGTCGCAGGCTCAATGCCCTTAGGGGTTCGTTGGGCGACATCCAGCCACCAGTCGGCCCAGTGCACGCGGTCACCAGGCCAGTCATCCCAGGGCTTGTCGATGTGATCGGTGGGAATGCCCGCCCGGCTGAGCAGATCGAGTCCAAAGGCATCGCGCTCGCAAAAATAAACCGGGCCGCTGCCCCGCTTGCGCATCCAGGCCACAGCCTGCCACTGGCTGGGTGTCAGCCAGTAGGGCGCACGCCGGCTGCGCAGCAGTTGGATGTGCCCCACATGGGGGTTGTTCGCCAGCAATTGAGGTGTCCAGGGCCCAGAAGACAACAGATCAACGGGTTGCCCCCAGCGCAAGGCCAGGGCATGCAGCAAGGGGGTGAGCAGCACGGTATCGCCGAACGCACCGAATCGAATCACCAGGGGAGGGGCCGAGCTCATGGGCAGGTGGGGTTGTGGTCAAGCTGGCGTTATAGCCCAACAGGTCGGAGATCCGGGTGGGATATTCATCTTGGAGCGTCGGTGGGTGAATGCCGGCACCATTCTGCTGCTGGTCGATTGAGAAGCCGAGGTTCCCAAGCTCTGCCAAACGGGGTAGCCGCTCATGACTAAGGGTAATTTGGTTATCATTTGCTCAAAATTTGGCTGGCATAACCCCAATTTAACGCCCTGCGACCAGTCATGCACTCACTCTTGCCCGACTACCCCGCCAAGCTGCGCTTCGATGCCCAGCCCTTGGCGACGCTGCGGGGTCTGGGCGAGTACCAGGGAAAGCAGCAGCTCTGCGTGTCTCAGTCGCCCGAGGTGCTGAGCGATTTGCGGCAAGTGGCCGTGGTGGACACCGAGCCGTCCAGCCGCTTTGAGGGCGTAGTCGTGGCGGCGCACCGCTTGAAGTCCCTGGTGCCCAAATACGCCACACCCATCGAGCGCGGGCTTGGCGCCAGGGGCTGCCGAGTTCGCGTCGAAATCCTCAAAAGAAACCTGCCGTTCTTGATCTTGAACATCGGGGATGGCTGCCCCAGCGTAAGCCGCGACATGGGGCGCGTCGTCTTGCCTGCCATGAACGCCGAGGGGCTGATTGTGCCAACGGGCAAAGGTCGCGCTGCCAAGTGGTAGCAGGTACGACAATCTATCGGGCAAGCACACCTGCCCGGTCGAATTCATCAAAGAAAAAGCCATGAACCCCATCGAACAACAATTCTTCAGCGACCTCGAAAAAAAGCTCTGGACCGCGGCTGACAAACTACGCTCTAACCTGGATGCCGCTGTCTACAAGCATGTGGTGCTGGGCCTGATCTTCCTGAAATACGTGTCTGACGCCTTCGAGGAACGGCAGAAAGAACTGCGCGAGCAGTTCAAGAACCCTGGCCACGACTACTACATGGCCCCGGAAGACTACGCCGATGACTACGCGGGCCACCTCGCTGCCGAGCTGGAGGTGCGCGACTATTACCTTGAAAAAAACGTTTTCTGGGTGCCTCTGGAAGCGCGCTGGCAAACCCTGCGCGACTGCGCCCAACTGCCGCCCAAGGCACCGCTGCTCTGGAAAAAACCCGGCAAGGATGAGCCGGAAGAAATGCGCAGCGTGGGCTGGTTGATCGACAACGCGATGGAAGCCATCGAGCGCGAAAACGAGAAAAAACTCAAGAACGTGCTCAACAAGGACTTCGCCCGCACGCAGATCGACAGCCACAAGCTGGCCGACCTGATCGCCCACTTCTCGGACACCGACTTCAACCGCAAGGAATACAACGGCCAGCCGCTAAATCTGAAAAGCAAAGACATCCTCGGCCACGTCTACGAATATTTCCTTGGCCAGTTCGCGCTGGCAGAAGGCAAGAAGGGTGGTCAGTACTACACGCCCAAGAGCATTGTCACGCTGATCGTGGAAATGCTGCAGCCCTTCAAAGGCCGGGTGTACGACCCGGCCATGGGTTCGGGTGGATTCTTTGTGCAGAGCGAAGAGTTCATCGAACAGCACGGTGGCAAGGTGGCCAATGGCAAGACTGGCCAGATCAGCGTGTACGGGCAGGAAAGCAACCCCACCACCTGGCGCCTGGCCGCCATGAACATGGCTATTCGCGGAATCGACTTCAACTTCGGCGGCGCACCCGGCGACACGATGTTGAACGACCTGCACCCCGACCTGCGCGCCGACTTCGTCATGGCCAATCCGCCTTTCAATATGAAGGAGTGGTGGAACGAAAAACTGGCCAGCGACCCACGCTGGATGGCCGGCACCCCGCCGCAGGGCAATGCCAACTTCGCCTGGCTGCAGCACATGCTCTACCACCTGGCCCCGGCAGGCAGCATGGCGCTGCTGCTGGCCAATGGGTCGATGAGCAGCAAC
>CANHBY010000192.1 GCA_947458895.1 Burkholderiales bacterium
TCGCACACGAACCCCCTCACCTTTTGGGTGAAAGCGCTACGCACCCGAGTGGGCAGCCCTGCGGCGCGCTGGCGGCGTTACTCCGCCTTGCGGGCACGAGCCCGCCGCGTTGTCGCGCCTTGCCAACACACCGCAGGGCTGCCCACTCGGGCGCGTCCAACTGCGGTTTCTAGGTTTGAATTGATGAGGCCAAGGACCTTTTGAGATTAGCAGCTTATCTCCGCGGTTACGTAGCCTGAGGTGCGCCAAACGATGAGCGTTCAGCGCCCCGACTACTGATCCAAAAACCGCATGTGAGCGCTTACTTCCGCTGGCAGCGCCTGATGAACGCTCAGAATTTCGCAAACGAACCCCCTCACCTTTTGGATGAAAGCGCTACGCACCCGATTGGGCAGCACTGCGGCACGTCCAGCTGCGATTTTTAGGCTGGATCAGTGCCGGAAGTGGCGCACGCCGGTGAACACCATCGCGACACCGCGCTCGTTGGCCGCAGCAATGACTTCCTCATCCCGCACCGACCCTCCTGGCTGAATGACACAGGTGGCGCCTGCGTCGATCACCACGTCCAACCCATCACGGAAGGGGAAGAATGCGTCACTGGCCACGGCAGACTCCTTCAAGCTGAGCTCGGCCTTCTCTGCCTTGATGCTGGCAATGCGCGCTGAATCGATGCGGCTCATTTGCCCTGCACCCACGCCCAACGTCATCCCACCACCGCAGAACACGATGGCATTGCTCTTGACGTACTTGGCGACCTTCCAGGCGAACATCAGGTCATCTATCTGCTGCTGGGTGGGCTGCAAGGTGGTGACGATTTTGATCTCATCGCGCCGAAGTTCACGGTTGTCGGCAGTCTGAATCAGCAAGCCTGAGCCAACACGTTTGATGTCTTGGGCATTGCGCCCCTGCTGCCATGGAGAATCATCGGTCGGCTTGGGCAGAGCGATTTGGAGCACGCGGGTGTTGGGCTTGGCAGCGAAGACGGCCAGGGCCTGCGTGGTGATGCTCGGAGCGATCAAGACTTCAACAAAAAGCTTGGCGACCAAAGCCGCTGCGTCAGCATCCACCGGGCAGTTGAAAGCAATGATGCCGCCAAAGGCGGAGGTGGGGTCAGTTTTCAGGGCTTTGGCATAAGCCTCGGCGGCATTGGCGCCAAGCGCAACACCGCAGGGGTTGGCGTGCTTCACGATCACACAGGCTGGCGTATCAAAGGACTTCACGCACTCCCAGGCGGCATCGGCATCAGCGATGTTGTTGTAGGACAGTTCCTTGCCCTGCAGTTGGGTCGCCGTGACCAGCGAGCCGGGGGCTGGGTTCAGGTCGCGGTAAAACGCGGCGCTTTGGTGGGGGTTCTCGCCATAACGCAGCTCCTGCAACTTCACGAAGCGGCCATTGCTCTGAGCTGGGAAATGGCTGCGCGAGCCATCGAGCTGCAGTGATGAGAGGTAGTCGCTGATGGCGCCGTCATAGTTCGAAATGCGATTGAACGCCGCGACCGACAAAGCGAATTTGGTCTCCTTGCTGAGCGTGCCCTGACTCTGTAACTCCTCCAACACGCCAACATACTGGCTGGCGTCCGTCAACACGGCCACATCTTTCCAGTTTTTGGCAGCCGACCGAACCATCGCGGGGCCCCCGATATCGATGTTCTCAATCGCATCTTCCAGGGTGCAATCGGGCCGAGCCACTGTGGCCTCGAAGGGGTAGAGGTTCACCACCAAGACGTCGATGGTGCCAATGCCATGGGCCTCGAGTGCGCTCATGTGGGCAGGCAAATCGCGCCGAGCCAACAAACCCCCGTGAACCTTGGGGTGCAAGGTCTTGACTCGGCCATCGAGCATCTCAGGGAAACCGGTGTAGTCGGCCACCTCAGTCACAGGCAGGCCCGCGTCGGCGAGCAATTTGGCCGTTCCGCCGGTCGACAGTAACTTGCAACCCAAGGCGTGCAGGCCTTGGGCGAGGTCAACGACGCCAGTTTTGTCAGAGACGGAAATTAAGGCTTGCATGAAGAAATCTTTCGAGGAAGTTGGAGATAGAAATCGAAGCGATGCGGCGACTCCTGAACCGCCAGGCGATCCAGGTCAGCCCATGCGCTATTTGATGAGTTGGTGTTCTTGGAGTTTGCGATGCAGTGTGTTGCGATTGATTCCCAGCCACTCGGCCGCCCTGCTTTGGTTGCTGTCGGCGTGCTTCATCACCACGTCAAGCAACGGGCGCTCGACAGCGCGCAGGATCATGTCGTACAGGGCTGAGGGTTCTACGCCTCCCAGGTCTTTGAAATAGGCCTCCAGATTTTCCTGGATGCAATCTTCGATCGTTTTTTTAGTTCGCATACGACTCGTTCAAAGTGAGCAGGGGTAAGCGCTCATTAGACTCAGCTAACCGATCAAGCCATTGAGCCAAGGCGGTGACCTGCGCCTGACAGCTTTGAAGGGTGTTCATTTCATCGCGGAATGCCTCGCCACCGGGCAATTGGCGAACTGCCCAGCCAATGTGCTTGCGGGCGCTAAGCATGCCTGCGTATTCGCCATACAGGCTGTAGTGATCAGCCAAATGTTCCAAGAGCCATTGTTTGACATCTCGCACCAACGGGGGCTGGGGCATCTCGGAGGTCTGGAAGTAGTGCGCCATTTCCTGAAAGATCCAGGGCCGGCCCTGGGCCGCCCGGCCGATCATGATGGCGTCAGCATTGGTATAGCGCAGGACGTCACGGGCTTTTTGGGGTGAATCAATGTCGCCATTGGCCACCACCGGAATGCGAACAGCCGCCTTGACCGCAGCGATGGTGTCGTACTCGGCAAAGCCCTTGTAGCCTTGCTCACGAGTGCGGCCATGGACCGTGACCATGGCGACTCCCGCGCTCTCAGCGGCCAGGGCCAGGCGCACCGCGTTGCGCTCAACCTGAGACCAACCAGTGCGCATTTTCAGTGTCACAGGAACCCGGTGAGGTGCACAAGCAGCCACCACGGCCTCAATGATATCCAGGGCCAAAGGCTCGTTTTGCATCAGTGCAGAGCCCGCCCACTTGTTGCAAACTTTCTTGGCCGGGCACCCCATGTTGATGTCGATGATTTGAGCGCCGCGGTCAACGTTGTAGGCTGCGGCCTCGGCCATCATTTGGGCATCAGTGCCAGCGATTTGCACCGAGATGGGTTCGGTTTCCCCCTCATGGTTGGCTCGGCGACTGGTTTTGAGGCTGTTCCAGAGATCACGCCGCGAAGTCACCATTTCACTCACCGCATACCCCGCACCCAGGCGCTTACAGAGCTGCCTGAAGGGGCGATCGGTCACTCCCGCCATCGGCGCCACGAAGTAGCGGTTGGGCAAGGTGATGTGCTCAATTTTCAGTGCGGTTGGCTCAGTCATGACACAAGGGGCCAGCAGCAACCTGCTGAAAAATAGCCACCAAAAAACCCAAGCAAACCAGCCAACATCGAGTGTGGTTTGGCCTGGAGGGCCACTCAAGGTGGAGTTGAAGGCCTTCGCTGGGACTCAATGCAAGAAAGCCAAACCGCGCGAAGCGCGTTAGCCCCGAATGCGGTGACCGCAATGGATTTGTAAGGGGGGACCCTGATTATACCGACCCAACCCATGCAGATTTATTGCCAAGACCCCGGATAATCATTCGTTATGGAATCCTGGGTCAGCGCTCATCTCAGTGGCTTGTTGGCCATTTTAGCTCTGCCCAAATTTGGCCTCAGCACGCTGTTCATCGTCTCGTTTGTATCCGCCACGCTGCTGCCCATGGGGTCCGAGCCGGCCGTGATTGGGCTGGTCGAACTCAATCCCGATCTCTTCTGGCCAGCCATACTTGTCGCCACAGTGGGCAACACCCTCGGTGGTGGCATCACTTGGTGGATGGGCGCCGGTGCGAAGCAGGCCTACTCTCTGGTTCAGGATCACCCCCACTCCTCTGCGCAAGGACGGGCCGTGCGCTGGCTTCAACGCTTCGGACCCAAGGCGTGCCTGCTCTCTTGGCTCCCCATCGTTGGAGACCCCCTGTGCGCCGTGGCAGGATGGCTCAAGCTCCCCTTTATCCCTTGTCTGGCCTACATGGCCATCGGCAAATTCGCTCGCTACCTGACGATGACGGGGCTCTGGTTTGTGGGCGTGCGATTGACCATGGGCTGATTCAATTCATCAGCCATCTGATGCGCTTTCAAGGGTGATCTTCGATACCGATCACACTCGCCCGCCCCTCGTCGGTGATTTGATCGCACCCGTTGGTGTTTAA
>CANHBY010000193.1 GCA_947458895.1 Burkholderiales bacterium
CTCGCCAAGAATGCCAGCGACGAAGACATCAAAAAGGCCTACCGAAAATTGGCCATGAAGCATCACCCTGACCGAAACCAGGGTGAGCAAGCCAAAAAGGCTGAAGAGAAATTCAAAGAGGCCAAGGAAGCCTACGAGATTCTCTCCGATGCCACCAAACGCGGCGCCTACGACCAATACGGCCACGCCGGCGTCGACCCCAACATGGGTGGCCGCTCCGGTGGCGAAGGCTATGGTGGTTTCGCCGAGGCCTTCGGTGATATTTTTGGCGACATCTTCAACCAGGGCGGCGGCGGGCGGCGCGGCGGGGGCCAGCAGGTTTATCGCGGAAGTGATTTGTCCTACGCGATGGAAATTACCCTCGAGGACGCCGCCAAAGGCAAGGAAACCCAGATCCGCATTCCCAGTTGGGAGAGCTGTGAAACCTGTAACGGCTCAGGCGCCAAGCCTGGTACCAGCCCCAAGGTGTGCACCACCTGCAGCGGCTCAGGCAGCGTCACCATGCGACAGGGCTTTTTCAGCATTCAGCAAACCTGCCCCACCTGCCACGGCACTGGAAAGATCATCCCAGACCCCTGCGGAACCTGCCATGGGCAAGGCAAGATCAAGAAGAACAAGACACTGGAAGTCAAAATCCCAGCCGGCATCAGCGAAGGCATGCGCATTCGCTTTGGCGGCAACGGTGAGCCGGGCACCAACGGCGGCCCCCCGGGGGACCTCTATGTCGACATTCGCATTCGTCCCCACGAAATTTTCGAGCGCGACGGCGATGACCTTCATTGCAGCGTGCCTGTGGGCCTGACCACGGCCGCCCTAGGTGGCACCCTCGAGGTCCCCACCCTGGGGGGCAAGGTCGAGATTGATCTGCCCGAGGGCACTCAACACGGCAAGCAATTTAGGCTGCGAGGCAAAGGCATCAAGGGCTTACGGGCCAGCTACCCTGGCGACCTGTACTGCCACATCCAGGTCGAAACCCCCATCAAGCTCACTGAGCAGCAACGCAAACTGATGCGTGAGCTCGACGAGTCTTTCAAAACTGGCAACCACTCGCCGTCCAACAAGTCGTGGTCTGACCGGGTCAAAGATATTTTTAAATAATCCTAAAAACCGCAGTTGGACGCGCCCGAGTGGGCAGCGCTGCGGTGGGCTGGCAAGGCGCGACAACGCGGCGGGCTCGTGCCCGCAAGGCGGAGCAACGCCGCCAGCGCGCCGCAGCGCTGCCCAATTGGGTGCGTAGCGCTTTCACCCAAAAGGTGATGGGGTTCGTGTGCGAAATTCTGAGCGTTCATCAGGTGTTGCCAGCGGAAGTAAGCGGTCAACTGCGGTTTTTAGGATAATTCTCACCCTCAAACCAACTCAACGCGGCCTCTCAAGGCCGCTTTTTGATATCACCGCGACGACATCACCAGCGGAACACACCAAGGCCTCCCCCCAACCGGGCCTCAACCGCAATCAACATCACCAGCACAGGAGAGATATCACACTCTCTACGCCCTCGCTGGCTCAAGTCTCACCCCGTCCGGCCGATAAGCAATTCTGAGAAGGAACGGGTCTTAGGCCCCCCTCATGAGCTTGGTCGCACCAGCGGCCAAATCCCAACACCTTGGCGGGCAAGATCAATGGATGAAAATCTTTTAATCTATCCTGATGCTCAATCGTGCCGAGCCGTGATCATCGACAGCAACCCCGTAACAAGGGGACTCCTGGCTGACATGCTCAGACAAATGGGCCTCGCCCAAATCACGCAGTGCGGCAAGCTTTTGGACGGGCGAAGAGCGATCGAGGCCAAAGTCTTCGACATCATTCTGTGCGAGTACAACTTCCCCAACTCACCGGCAGCCGGACAAGCTCTTCTGGACGACCTGAGACGCTCGCAGCTGCTGCCCTACTCCACCGTGTTCATCATGGTCACGGCAGAGGCCACCTACACCAGTGTGACCGAAGCAGCCGAAGCCGCCCTGGACAGCTTTCTGATCAGGCCCCACAACGCGAACGCCTTGGAAGAAAGGCTCATTCAGGCCCACAACCGGAAAAAAACGCTCGCAGACATCTATGAAGCCATGGAAAGATCCGACCTTCAGAAGGCGGCCGATCTCTGCGTTGACCGGGTCGAAAAACGCTCGTTTTACTGGCTCTACTCAGCCCGCATCGGCGCTGAGCTTCAGCTTCGTCTGGGCCGCAATGACATCGCCAAGAAGCTCTACGAAGCCGTGGAGGCCGCCAAAGATCAACCCTGGGCAAAGCTCGGCATCGCACGCACCGAGATTGCCGAGGGCGAGTTCGCCGAAGCCAAGAAAATCCTGGAGTCGCTGATCAGAGAAAACTCCAGCTATGCCGATGCCTTTGACGTAATGGGCCGCCTGCAAGTCGAGCAAGGTGATTTGGGCGACGCGCTCCGTACCTACCGCAACGCAAGCCAAATCACCCCCTTCAGCATCACACGGCTGCAAAGGGAAGGCACCCTGGCCTTCATCGCAGGAGAAAGCCAAGAGGCCATCCAAGCTTTAGAGCGAGCGGTTCACAGTGGCCTCAATTCCAAACTATTCGACTGCCAAACACTCGTCATACTGTGCATCCTGCACTTCGACAATCGAGACAGCAGACAATTCAGTCAAGCCTATAAAAACCTGGAAAGGACACTCAGCCGCACACCGGGAAGCACCCGGTTGATGCGCTTCCGCTCGGTCGCCAGTGTTTTCAAACTTCTGCTGGAGAGCAGAATCATGGAGGGCATCGCCCTCACCAGAGGGATGATGCTCGACATTCTGGATGAGAGATTCGACTTCGAGGCTGCGGCCAATCTCTTAACCACAGTCACTCAACTGAAAATCACCGAAGCAAATTTGGAAGATGACGAGGGTTGGGTCAAGACCCTGGCAAGCCGCTTCTGTGTCTCCGAGGGAGCCACAGAAATGCTGTGCCAAGCTGCAGCCAAGTATGAGCCTTATGTGAACCTCATTCGAAATGCCCGGGCAGAGATTGATGATGCAGCCGAAAAGGCCATCAACTTCAGCACATCGGGCGCTCACATCGTGGCCGTCAAAACCCTCATGATTAAAGGATCAGAAACGCGCAACGCCCAGCTCATCAAACTCGCAGGAAAGGTGCTGCAGCGTTATGCCGACAAGATGGATAATTTCGAAACCATACAAATGGTGATCAACGACCTCAAGAATCGATACTGCAGCCAGGGTACACAGGTGAGGCTGGGGGCCCATGGCGGTCGGGCTGCAGGCGGGATCAACCTGCGAATCTCATCCTCAAGCCGAGGCCTGGATGGTCCCAACCACACAGGCCCCCTGATAGATGGCCACCGAACGGCATTGAATGTGTCCCACCACCCGAGCTGATTCTCCCAACACCACCAACCCGTTGCAGCGAATCGCCACGGCATTCGCAGGCCCGGCCACAGTGCCCTCCACAATGACCATTTCAGCCCGCTGAATGACGCCATTGACAACGGCCTCCCGCTCCACGTGCACCAACCCGTGGGCCTCCAGGCTGCCACTCAATTCGCCCTGAAGGCGAAGCGAATGACACACCACATCGCCAATGAGCGTGGCGGCTGGCCGCACGACGAGTGTTTGCGCCTGCTCAAGGTGCTGCAAAGACTGGCGCACCTCGTGACGAATTCGCAGGTCCTCGGCCACCAATGAACTGATCTCGTCCGGAACCAACTGGCTGACCGCCACCTTGGGTTGCCCACTTGGAAACACCTGCGTGCGCAAGGGCATCATCTCGGCACCCTGCCCCTCCAAGATTGAACCACGGACCTGATCATGATGTTGAGGATTCCCCGCACTCTCCGGCAGCTTCGGCATACCGGCACCCCACGGACCCCGCACACACCGTATGTAAGGGGCATCAGGAATATCAAGACTCAAGTCAAGCTTTTGCATCGAGATGCTCCGGTAAAGCTGGCTCAGCCCAGCATCGAATCGGTTCACATGGGCCCAGCATGGGGACGCAATCTGGCTGCGCGATCCTCGGAGCCATTGGCCAAGTTCTGTTCTAGGAGAGAAACCCGATGCCCAAACGCGCTCCGGCCAAAGCCGTAGGTGCCAATGCCCACCAAAACGAGCGCGAATATCAAGACCATCAACATCGACTGGGCCACGCGGTCAGCCACCAGAAAATGGAACAAACTCTCTGGTTGAGTCACCGAGGAAACCTCAGGTATAAAAACCCTCCCCCATCGTTTTTGTTCACTGGAATACACGATCGCGCTCCCCA
>CANHBY010000194.1 GCA_947458895.1 Burkholderiales bacterium
GGTAGTTCGCGGATGGTGGGCTTGGTTGTTTTTGGTGAGGCTGCGTGGGTATGTGAGCAGGTCTATAACGGGCGCTTGGGTGACCATAAGCCGGCGGATGAGCCTTTGCTTGAGTTCACCGGTTGGGTTCTGCAGCATTTTACCGAATGGGTGCACGACATCGAGAACCGTGTGGATGAGCAGCGCACGCCAGCCCCCGTGGTTGAGGCTGCGCGTATCTTTGATGCGCCTCCTGCATCGCTGGATGTATTGATGGGCGATACAGAAAATTCCCGGGGCTTTCAACCACCGCCCCCAGACCCTCCCGATTTTGCCTGCATTGATGGGGATGATAATGTTGCCCTCGACTTCAGCTTTAACCCGAGCGACGATATGTCCGTCTCGGGAGAAAGCGGCGGTGATGCAGGGACACCTGCCGCCATGTTTCCCCCCCCTGGTGTTCAAGGCAGCTCCGTAGAGAAAGACGTTGGTGGCAACGACTCACCGAGCCTAGTGTCGTGTCAGGGCTCAAATGCCGCTTGCTCGCTTGCCCTCAAACCCGATGGCGTCGTTGCTTCTCGTCGTGATAGCCCAAGCTATGACTCCTCGTCGCGCCTAGCCAGCGGGCTTGATGGCGGCGCGATCAAACGACATTTCAGCCCTGATACGACACTAGTCGAATCTGCTCAGCCAGTGGATGATCCTCTTGAGGACGAAGAGGGTGCCGTCAAGGTTGTAGGCGACTTGCGTATCAGCAGTCGGATGTTGAACATTTTCTTGAACGAGACGAATGAGGCATCGTGCCGTTTGAGCGCTGAGTTGAATGACTGGGCGCATCCCATGGATCGCCCATTCAGTGACAACGCCGTCTCCTTTGCTCATTCCCTTGTCGGTCCATCGGCAACGATTGGTTTCACCGGCTTGTCCGATTTGGCTCGGTCTCTAGAGCATGCGCTGATGCGTTCGCAGTCCGCTGGCAACGCTACGAAGGACGAGTCGGAGCTGTTTATCGATGTGGCAGAGGAAATCGGCTACCTGCTCAATCAGATTGCTTTGGGCGCAATTCAGGATCCCGATCCTCACCTCTTCATGCGCTTGAATGAGCACATGGCGACCTGTGGACGCCGAATGGAGCATCTGGTCGATGAGGCAGAAAGGCAACTTTATTCGCTTGTTACATCTGAAGCTGTTGTTGAGAGCAGTTTTTCTTTTGCCGAAGATGTTTTACTGGCACCTGCTGAAGCTTTGCTGGTCGAGGGGTCTGCGTCTGAACCATTGGAGGACCCCGCCTGTGAGCCCGCGGCCTTGGCCATGGACGATCAGCCTCGCGTACTCGCAGCGGTAGCCCCGATGGAGCTGCCGGCTTTGGCTGCATTCGAGCAGCTGAACTCTTTCGAGTTTACAAAGCGAGCTCAAGGCCCGGCGCTGTCTACCGAGGTTGATTCGGACGATCTTTCCGATGAAGAAGACCTTGATGCCGTAGATGACATCGATGCGGAGCTTTTCCCAATTTTCGAGGAAGAGGGTCTGGAGCTTTTGCCCAGGCTGGCCGCTGAAATTCGAGACTGGGCAAGTGAGCCAGAGGTGTTGGCCCACGGCACAGCCTGCATGCGTACCCTGCACACTCTGAAGGGGGGCGCCCGTTTGGCGGGGGCCATGCGATTGGGTGAAATGGCGCATCGCTTGGAAACTCGAATTGAGGCCCTGCTGGGTCAAGCCCAGGCTGATGCTGCCGAGCTCGAGACTTTGGCTAATCGATCGGACGCCATAAGTCATGCGTTTGATCGCATCCGATCTTCTGATAAAAACAGTCTTGGTCAAGCGAAGTCCGGAGTGACTACTGACAGTGCCGAGCCGATTAACGCACATACTTCGACGCATGCGAGCTCTGAGGAGCCTGGCACATCTGCGCTCGCCGCGATGGCTCCTGGCCTCCAGCCGTCTGCTCCTGCAGAGGCCCACGCGATCGATTCATCCGGCCCCGCCCCTGTTGATGTCTCACCTGAAGTGCCTGCACAGGCCAGCTCTTCACCTCTGGCTGATGCTCCGCCGGTCGTGTTGGAGGGGGGGGGGCAGGACGTGGCTGACATCGATTGGTCGCATCTGACTGCTGCTTCGTCTGCTAACTCCTCTGCCAAGTCCGACAAGTCCAAGGCGACACAGACCAGCGCCGCAGTCAGAGTTCGTGCGCCGCTGCTTGACCGGTTGGTCAACCAAGCTGGCGAGGTGAGTATTTCTCGATCACGGATGGCCGCTGATGTGAATCAGTTGCGTGGCTCTTTGTCTGACTTGACCGACAACTTGGCGCGTTTGCGTCAGCACGTGCGTGAAATTGAATTGCAAGGCGAAACCCAAATGGCGCCTCGCATCGAGGCGGCCAAGGCGGCCGACCAATCCTTTGACCCCCTGGAGTTCGATCGATTCACGCGCTTTCAGGAATTGACTCGCATGATGGCTGAGTCGGTGAACGACGTGGCCACCGTTCAGCGTAACTTGAACCGCGTCTTGAACAATACGGAAGATGAGCTGGCTTCTCAGGGCCGCATGACCCGCGAACTTCAGGATGACCTTCTGAGCACCCGAATGGTTGAGTTCGACAGCTTGGCCACCCGTTTTCATCGGGTGGTTCGGCAAGCAGCCAAGGAAACCGGTAAGCAAGTGCGGCTGGACGTTTCCGGATCGTCGATTGAGGTCGATCGAGGCGTTTTGGAGCGTGTGACCGGCGCCTTCGAACACCTTTTGCGCAACAGCGTGATTCACGGCTGTGAGCTGCCGGAGGTTCGCCGTGTTGCTGGCAAGGATCCCACAGGAACCATCGCGGTGCAGGTGACCCAAGAGGGCAACGAAGTCAGCGTGTCCATTCAGGACGACGGTGGCGGGCTCGATTTGGCCCGCATCCGCAGTCAGGGTTTGAGCATGGGTTTGATTGAAGCTGATCGCGACTATTCTGATGCCGAGCTTGCCAACCTGATTTTCACGCCCGGCTTCTCTACTGCAGAGCAGGTGACTGAGTTGGCGGGCCGCGGGATCGGGATGGATGTGGTCCGCGCTGACGTCCAGGGGATTGGCGGGCGCATTGAACTTGCCACGTCTGCGGGCAAGGGAACGAGCTTCAAACTGCTTTTGCCCCTGACCACGGCTGTCACACAGATTGTGATGATGCGTATCGGGGACCGGTCTGTGGCGGTGCCGACCTCCATGGTGGAATTGATTCGTCGCGTAAAGGCCGATGAACTGAACGATGCGTATACCAGTGGGAGCCACCTCTTCGGCGATTGGATGCTGCCCTTCTTCTGGCTGGGCTCGTTGCTACAGCACAGCCCTCGCAGCTCTGAGGTGGCTGGAAAAATTCGCTATGTCGCCATCATCAAGAGCGCCCAGCAACGAATCGCTGTGCACGTGGATGAGGTTTTGGGTAATCAAGAGGCTGTGGTGAAAAACTTGGGTCCCCAGTTGGCGCTTTTGCCGGGTTTGACGGGCATGACCTTGCTGGCTTCTGGCGCGGTTGTCCTGATCTATAACCCGGTGGCTTTGGCGGCTCTTTACGGCGAGTCAGCACGTGCGGCGACTCATGCTGCGCTCTATGAGCTGCCGGTGTCGAATCCGCAAATTGTTGAGGCTCAAGAGCTAGCGGAAAGCCCCCGAGTCGCTCCGCTGATCTTGGTGGTTGATGATTCCCTGACCGTGCGCCGAGTCACGCAGCGGCTGCTGGTGCGTGAAGGGTATCGTGTCGCTCTTGCCAAGGATGGCCTGGACGCCTTGACCAGGCTGGCCGAGGAAAAGCCTCAGGTCGTGCTCAGCGACATCGAGATGCCTCGCATGGACGGCTTTGACCTGGTGCGCAACATTCGGGGCGATGAGCGACTGAAAGACCTGCCCGTGATCATGATAACGTCCCGAATCGCCAAAAAACACCGAGATTACGCTGCAGAGTTGGGCGTCGACCATTATCTTGGCAAGCCATATTCCGAAATAGAGTTATTGGCCCTGATCAGTAACTATGCACCCGCCCGTGCGGTTGCTCATTAAATTCACCGTGTTCAATGCTGCATCACCTCGATAACTACTATGTTCAAGCTTGTTGATCACCTTGCAGACCTGACAGGTTTCCGAGACCGGGATGTGGTGGATGTCACTCTGGTTGTGGCGATGAAGGATCTGCTGCACCCTCAGACTGTGTCCATTTACCGGGCCGTGGGCGAGCCTGGTAAAGA
>CANHBY010000195.1 GCA_947458895.1 Burkholderiales bacterium
CACAATGGCCCGCCGCGGCGGGGGCTCAATGAAGGTGAAATCCTCCACACGCCCCAGGCCCAAGGCCTTCATGCGAAGAATCACGCCTGCCAGAGACGAACGCATGATTTCAGGGTCTGTGAACCGTGTCCGGCCGTCAAAATCTTTGGCGTCGTAGAGTCGAATGCAAATGCCGTTACTGACCCGCCCGCACCGCCCTGCACGCTGGTTGGCTGCAGCTTGGCTGACCGGCTCCACGAGTAACTGCTCAACTTTGTTGCGATAGCTGTATCGCTTCACGCGGGCCGTGCCAGCATCAATCACGCAGTGAATGCCGGGCACCGTGAGCGAGGTCTCGGCCACATTGGTGGACAGAACAATTCGCCGGGCACTGTGCGGCTCAAACACCGCATCTTGGTCCTGCTGACTCAAGCGGGCAAACAGCGGCAATATCTGCACGCCGGGTGGGTGATGCCTGCGCAAATGCTCGGCCACCTCGCGAATTTCACGCTCACCCGGCAGGAAGACCAAAATGTCCCCAGAGCTGCTTTGCCAAAGTTCATCCACCCCGTCAGCAATGGCGTGGTTCAGGTTGTATTCGCGGCTTTCCTCAAAAGGCCGGTAGCGCATCTCGACCGGATAAAGCCGCCCTGACACCTGAATCACCGGCGCCGGCCCCGAGCGCGACGCGAAGTAGTTGGCGAAGCGCTCTGCATCGATAGTCGCTGAGGTCACGACCACCTTCAGATCAGGCCGACGGGGCAAAATTTCGCGCAAGTAGCCCAACAAGAAATCGATGTTCAAGCTGCGCTCATGCGCTTCGTCGATGATGATGGTGTCATAGGCTTTGAGCAGCGGATCGCTTTGCGTCTCAGCCAGCAAAATGCCGTCTGTCATGAGCTTTACCGAGGCTCCGCGCTGCAGGCGGTCCTGGAACCGAACCTTGTACCCCACCACCTCGCCCAACGGCGTATTGAGTTCTTGCGCAATGCGCTTGGCGACGGATGACGCCGCGATGCGCCGAGGCTGAGTGTGGCCAATCATCCCCTTGCCTCCGGCCCCCCAACCTCGGCCAAGGCTCAGGGCGATCTTTGGCAGCTGAGTCGTTTTCCCGGAGCCTGTTTCCCCGCAAACGATCACCACTTGGTGCTCTGAGATGGCCAGAGCAATATCTTCTCGCCGACCCGAAACAGGCAGCGAGTCAGGAAACGTGATGGGCTGGATGATGGGGGTTCCCACGGGATGGATTGGGTTGGGTTGAATCAAGAGCCTTTGATTATCGATGATGGTCTTTCGGGAAGCCCCTACCAACGAAACAGGGCTGTGGGGCACAATCCGCCCGAACTACCGAGTTGGCGCCATGGACCTCGTCTTTCCCCACACCTTCGTTCCCCAATTGCGCGGCGTTGCGCCCTACATCCACGCCTATCACGGCAAAACCTTTGTGGTGGCCATGGCGGGTGAGCTGATCGCCGCGGGCAAGCTCAGCTCTTTCGCCCAAGACTTGGCCATCTTCCATGCCATGGGCATCAAGATTGTGCTGGTTCACGGCTTTCGTCCCCAGGTCAATGAGCAGATGAAGGCCAAGGGCCACAGCTCGGTGTTCAGCCACGGCATCCGCATCACCGATGCCTTCGCCCTCGACTGCGCCCAGGAAGCCGCGGGTCAACTGCGCTTCGAAATCGAGGCCGCCTTCTCTCAGGGGCTGCCCAACACGCCCATGGCCAATGCAACCGTGAGAGTGGTCTCAGGCAACTTCATGACCGCACGCCCCGTTGGCATCATGGACGGCGTTGACTTCATGCACAGCGGCGTGGTTCGCAAAGTCGACGGCGAGGCCATCCGCAGGGCCATCGACACCGGCGCCATGGTGCTACTGTCGCCGTTTGGATTTTCCCCAACGGGCGAAGCCTTCAATCTGGCCATGGAAGATGTGGCTACCAGCGCAGCCATCGCCCTCAAGGCGGACAAATTGATCTTTTTGAC
Organism: Burkholderiales bacterium; assembly: GCA_947458895.1. Classification (GTDB taxonomy): domain Bacteria; phylum Pseudomonadota; class Gammaproteobacteria; order Burkholderiales; family Burkholderiaceae_C; genus CANHBY01. The sequence goes on from CANHBY010000195.1 coordinate 1,966, forward strand.
CGAGATAGCAGGCATTCATGAAAACCCCGCCGACGCCACCAGTCCCATCGATACCGAACTTGCTCTGGCCGACGCCCAACGTATGCTGGCTTCACTCCCCAACCCCCAACAGCCAACCGACACGGCGTTCTACCTGCAACACTGCGTCAAGGCCTGCCGAGGTGGCGTAGAGCGCACCCACATCCTGCCCTTCAACGTAGATGGCGCTTTGCTGCTGGAGGTCTTCACTCACGATGGCATCGGAACCATGGTTGTGGATGAAAAACTCGAGAGCTTGCGTGAAGCCACGGTGGATGATCTGGGCGGTATTCTCAAACTCATAGAGCCCCACGAAGCTGATGGGACACTGGTCAAGCGCGACCGCACAGAAATAGAACGAGATCTGCATCTTTACACCGTCATTGAGCACGATGGCGTGATTTTTGGCTCTGCTGCCCTATACCCCTATCCCGAGGCCAAAACAGCCGAGATGGCAGCCCTCACCGTCTCGCCCAACGTACAAAACAAAGGCGATGGAGAAAGAATTCTCAAACGCATCGAACAACGCGCTAAAGCTATGGGATTTGAGAGTATCTTTGTGCTAACTACCCGGACTATGCACTGGTTTATGAAGCGCGGCTTTGTGGTCGGGGATCCTGATTGGCTACCGGATGCGCGCAAATCCAGTTACAACTGGGACAGACGATCCCAAGTGCTGGTAAAAAAACTAAGCTGACCCCCCCTCAATGAATACGCCACTGATGAGGTAAGCACACCCGCTGTACCGTAGTCGTGTGGCTCCATAATTAACCGATTTTCCCACAATAGCAATTTGGAGTTTCAAATGGCACGCAACGTTCAGTGCATTCACCTTCACAAAGAAGCCGAGGGCCTCGACTACGCCCCCTACCCCGGCGACTTGGGTCTTAAAATCTACAACCAAGTCAGCAAAGAGGCGTGGCAACTGTGGATGAAACACCAGACTATGCTTGTCAATGAAAATCGTCTGAACCTTGCAGATCAACGTGCTAGGGCCTATTTGGCTCGGCAAATGGAAAACTTTTTCTTTGGTGATGGTGCCGAGAAACCAGCAGGATTTGTGCCGCTAGCAGACTGATCTGAAGGGGGGTGATCAACGCCTGCTGGCTCTTGCTCAAAGGGCGGCCACCCTGGGCGCCCCACGATTCCTGCATTTGCCCGGCCTTGGATGCGAGGGGCACGATCGCCGCGAGGGGTTTTGCAGAGGTTACCCAGGCAAAGCCGGGTATTAGGGCCTGCTTGGAAAGTCCTCGCCAGCCATAAAACGGTTTCTTGAAGTGATCTGCGGCGTTGCAAATGCTCGCAATACCTACTGGTATTGCGAGCATTTGCGCCTTGCGGCTCACTCCAATAGACCATGTTCCGCCCGCAACGACTTTCCGCACAGGCTCTAGAAAATGCGGTTAAGCAAGCAGTCGCCACAATTCCAATCCACCCCGAGCAATAGGCCACTGAGAATGAACCGCCCAGCTCACTCCGGGATTATTGCCCTTTTCTGCCACTGAGTGACCAGTAATCCCTAGGCATGCCTGTAAAGCTGAAGTTATAATCTGGCCACTTCGCTACTGCGCTGTTTTATTTATCTTCCAAGAAGGAATCATCTATGACCACGTTGCAACAACTGCTCGATCAAAAAGCTGAGCTGGACAAGCAAATCGAAACCACCCGTCGCGAAGAGCGCGCCGATGCCATTGCCCAAGTGAAAGCCCTGATGGATCAACACGGCTTGGTGGTTGCTGATTTGGGACTCCGTGCCGGTAAAACTGCCGCTCGCAAAGGCGCTAAGGTCGCGGCAAAGTATCGGAACAGCGCCACAGGTGAAACTTGGAGCGGCCGTGGTCTTCAGCCCAAATGGCTCAGTGCTGCAATTCATAATGGTCGAAAGATTGAAGACTTTGCGGTCTAATCTTCACCTGCTGCCATTTTAACCAATGGCTTTTAGGGCCTATTCCTGTGGCCTCATTTATTCCATTCAGGCGAGATTGTTACTGAACAAAACTCTCGCCTGAGTGTGTTGGCAGGTAGCAATGAATCGGGCAATCCTCGGGGCTCAAATTCCTCTCGCCTGCTCTCAACACTGTATGTATTCACCCCCCCCCTCCAGCCGCAAATGCAACCCTGGAGCCACAGGTCTGAGCCTTAGAGTGCGGTTTTGCTTGCCAACGGATAGGGAGGCGGGAACACTGCGCGGATGTC
>CANHBY010000196.1 GCA_947458895.1 Burkholderiales bacterium
GCCCTCTGGGTCACGCAACAGGGGGACCGCATGAATGAGCTGGCCAGTGTGTGGCGCTCTGAGCTGAGTGCCCTCAGAGACCAAGAGGCGGCACGCGGCAACGCCGCTGTCGAGCGAATCGGTGAGCTGCAAGCTGCCGTGGCGCTTCACCTGGCCACATTGGGCGCCGCACTGGAGGACCCTCTGACACGCTTGCTGCAAACGGCCTCTGATGTGCCACAGGCCTCGGCCGAAGTGATCGTGCAATGGCGTCAGGAAATGGCCCGGCTCAATGAGCGAGATAAGCTCGCGCTGGAAGAGCGCACTGTGGTGATGGACAAGATGCGAGCCTTGCTCGAGACCCTCCATCAGTCCTCGGGTGAGCAGCGCGCAGCGATTGAATCCATGGCCTCGTCTGCGCAGGCGGCGCTGGGCCAGGCCAGCCAAGAGGTGTTGGAAACTCTGGAGGCACACTCCAGCAAGGCCTACGACATGGCTGTGCATGTGGCAGGCAGCGCGGTGGAGCTCTCCAGCCTGGGCGAATCATTCACCCATGGCGTTCAGCTGTTCAACGCGACCAGCGAGAAGCTGATGGAGAGCCTGCAGCGCATCGAAGGCGCCATCAACCAGACGCTGGAGCGCAGTGATGAACAACTGGCTTATTACGTGGCGCAAGCGCGTGAGGTGATCGACCTCAGCATTACATCGCAACAAGGCATTGTGGAAGACCTGCGCACCCTCCATGGCAAGCAAGCCGTGTTGGCAGAGGGCGTTGTTTGATGGCCGCGCTGGATGATGTGGAGGGGGGTGTCGAGGAAACCGCGCCGGTCTGGGCCGTTTTCGGGGACCTGATGTCGGGCTTGCTGGGTGCGTTTGTCCTGATTTTGGTGGGGGTACTGGTGGTCCAGATGGACCTGATGGCCAACCTTCAGTCCGAGGTCAAAAAGCGCCAAATGGAAGAGCAGCGGCGCATGGCCCTGGAAAAGGCCCTGGCCATCCCCCTCAAAACCGGCCGCATCACGCTGAACAATGGGCGCATTGGCATCAGTGGCAGCGTCTTGTTTCCTGTGAATTCTGAGCAGTTACGGCCTGAAGGTCGGCAGCTGCTCAAGAGCCTGCTGCCGCCATTGGTGGTGTACCTGGGTGAGCGCGATGAAATGCTGATGGTCAGCGGCTTCACCGATGACAAGGCCATCCATTCCAACAACCAGCACTTTGAAGACAACCTGGAGCTATCAGCCCAGCGCGCCCTCACGGTGACCCGAGCCTTGATCGATGAAGGGATGCCGTCGTCCCGCGTCTTTGCCGCGGCTTTTGGCGCTGAGCAGCCAGCAGCCTCCAATACCGACGAACACGGGCGCGCCTTGAACCGACGTGTGGAAATGGCGCCGGTCCCCAAGGCCTCAGGTGTCTCCAGTGTCTCCAGTGCGAAGCCCTCTGCCAATGAGTGAGCCGAGTCTCATCAGCGCACCAGATACTCCCCACCACGGCGAGCCGTCGACCCTGCAAGAGCTTGAGTCTTTTCGACGCCAAGGCGCCCAGCGCTTCGACCCAGTCCGGTTTCATTACATGGAAGCGCTGGCGCGGCGCATGCAGGCTCAGCCCCTCAGCGTGCAGCGAGTTCTCGAACCCAAGCTCAAATCGGCCCTCGCAAAGTATGCCGAAGGTTTGATGCATGCCCAGAAGGCGGCAAGCAACGAGGTGGCAACCCTGAGCAGCCGGCGCCCGGAACAGGCCCTCGAACTGCGCCGGCTGTTCGCTGCAGGAGACTATGCCAGCGTGCGCCGAATCGGCAGGCAAGCAGGCCTCAGGCAAGGCGGCGCATCACTGGCCCAGTTGAACCGCTACATCCAGAGCACCAGCCAAGCTGGAAGCCCGGCCCAAGGTGTCAGCCATGTCAAGGTCGGCAGCACTGAAATGAAGAGCTTGCATCGCTTCAGGCAAACCTGGGCCCGAATGTCTGCCGAAGATGAAGTGGACAAGGCGCTCAGCCGAGCCCCTGAAAATGCCGGGCCGCTCAATTCGCACAGCCTCGCGTTGCGCTCGCTCGCCTTAATGCGTGAGCTGTCACCCGACTACCTGCGGCGGTTTTTGGCCCACCTCGATACCCTGCTTTGGCTGGATCACATGAACCAGACATCGACATCGTTACCCGTCAAGACGGTTCGTCGGGCTTGGTAGGAGGAACAAGGTTGAAAGGGTGCCCTTCACCTTGAGGGGTTTTGCCCAGACTCCTGAAGTGATCGGACCACCACTGTGGAAACCCTGTGTTGATGGGGGTTGCGGAGCCTTCGCTACACCGATTCAGTAGTGGTATCTCAATTGGGCAATCAGAAGGTTGTCATCCTCAATCCGATACACCATGCGATGCTCGTCTGTGATTCGGCGTGACCAAAATCCTGACAAGGCGTGCTTCAAGGGCTCGGGCTTTCCGACCCCACTGAATGGCTCTTTTTGGATTTCTTTGACCAATTTGTTGATGCGCCCAACCATTCGTTTGTCTTGCTTTTGCCAGTACAAATAGTCTTCCCACGCCTCATCAGAGAAGGTCAGCTTCAATCGCTAAGCTCCCGCTCTGTGCCCTTTCCTGCAGACAACTGGGCCATGGCGCTCAGCAATCGGCGGGCGTTTGCCGGGCTTCGCAGCAGGTAGGCGGTTTCCTCCAGCGCTTTGTAGTCTTCCAGCGATAGCATGACCACCGACTGCTCACCGTTTCGGGTGATGATCAGGGGGTCATGATCGTTGCACACCCTGTCCATTGTGCTGGCCAGGTTCGCTCGGGCCGAGGAGTAGGTGATTGCGTCCATCGTCAACTCCGTTTATTGTACGTTTAATTGTACATCTTCGGCGCCCAAGTGGGCAAGGCCCCATCGGCTCACTCATCAGCCAGCGTGGTGATCAACCTCGATGTTGCCTTCAAAAACGTTATTTTCCATGCTGTATTTGACGAGCTCAGCGATACTCGTGAAACCCATCTTTTCAAGAATACGTGCTTTGTGTGTGCTGACTGTTTTGATGGAGAGATGAAGTTTGTCAGCGATGTCGGTTAATCGAAGCCCTCGCACGAGCAGGCGGAATACTTCGAATTCCCTGCTGCTGAGTTTGGCGTGGGGCAGAGCCTCGCTGCAGGTGTTCAGCCCCATGACGATTTTCTCTGCCAGGCATGCGCTCACGTAGCTGCCGCCTTGGGATACCTTGCGAATTGCAGAGGTTAATTCGGCGGCTGCGCTGTCTTTCGTGAGGTAACCCTTCGCCCCTGATTGAAACGCTCGCATCGCGTACATCTGATCAGAGTGCATGGTTAAAACAAGAATAGCCACTTTGGGAAATTCAGATTTTATTCGCGCAATCAGATCGACCCCAGGCATACCTGGCATCAACATATCCACTACGGCAACATCTGCCTCATTTTCACGAAGAAACTTGAGCAGATCATGACCATTTTCAGTGTCAGCCACAACATTGATGCCTGGTGAATTGTGTAGCATCAACTTGAGCCCTTCGCGCATCAGTTGATGGTCGTCTGCCAGTGCAACCCTGATGCTGAGGTTACAGATACTTGATAAAGTATTCATTTGATCTCCTGCGATCCATTTTGTAGATCACGTATGCGGCGCGAAAAAATTTTAAAATCAGTAGTGGTTATTTATGGGGCAACCAGAGTGGGTGATTAATCTTATTGCTGCATTGCCTCTTTATTCACCATTGGTAATTTTTCCAAGTCATTACTCAATCGTTTGATTTCTGATTCACACTCGCTGACAAGATAATTGACAGTGGCGGCATTGATACCTGCACGCAATCCACGATCAACTTCCCCTATCAGTGATGCAACGCGTTGCGCACCCACAAATCCTGCAAATCCCCTGATCTGGTGTGTGAGAGCGTGCGCTGCATTCTGATCACCTGCGGCCAGATTCGTGATGAGTTGGTTGACTTCATCCTTCGCTGTATGGATGAACTTCTTGAGCAGGGAACAGTAATGAGCTGTTTGCTGCTCTGAGGAGCGCCAAATGGAGGGTACCTCGATGCCAGAAATAAGCATCAGGGTGCGGCTGAGCTCGTTGTCGACCAGGGCCTCTCGCAGCGATTCATGCTTTGGGTTGACAGCGATGTTCGGTAACCATTGGGCCAAGACGGCAGCGAGTTTTTCGAGTGTCACAGGCTTGCCAAGATGTGCACTCATGCC
>CANHBY010000197.1 GCA_947458895.1 Burkholderiales bacterium
CTTCAGCGAGCCCTCAAACACATGGCCTTTTCTGCTGACTGTCCAACAGCCGGTTCAGATCGCCGCTTCGCGCGATCTACCCTTAATCGTTAGGCATCACTGTACGCGCGCAGGAGGCCATGACTTTGCATTTCTTTGAGGAACGCCTCAGGCACAGTCATTGATGCGATGGTGCATTCATCATGAAAGTTGTCGCAAGCAATGAGCAGCATGTCGTCTCCAGCCGCGAGCTGGGTGTGAATGACCATTCCATCGCGGCCAAGTACGCCATTTGTGGCGAGGCGCTTCTTCAACTCCCGGACTGTGTCTGGAGAGATAGGGACGGTTATGAAGTCAAGTTCAGGTTGAATCGTTTGACGACGAAGTGCGCTTGTCTCCAGCGACGATGCCCCAGGGAGTTCTTCAAGCTTGAGGTTCGAGAGATAACCCTCGAAGGATGCGACCGCCAGGTCTTCGTATTTGCGATAGAAGGCCCACAGCGTTCCCTGGCAATCACGAACTTCGAGGCGGCGGTATTTGTGCATTGAGAAGCCCAACGTTGAAACTAAGCGGCCCGCAACGGCGCCGCAGAACCAGCCGAAGCGAGCCAGCGTGCCCCGCCGTTGAGGGTCCGCTTGAGTGACGGGTTGGACCTGATGACGGCTAAAAACATGGCTGCGCGGCTGACCGAGATGACCCGGAGCCTACCCGGCCTTGAGCCGAATGTGAAGCGCCGACAAGCCCTGACACGCTGACACCACAGAAAGCGAAGCCCGATGGAGAGGTGGCCTGAAACAACTTTGCAGGCCTGAGCGGGGCGGTCTGCGCGGTTTGAAAGACGAGGCCCAACGTTCGAGCTGAGCCGCGAGCGTAGGCAGGCAGCGTAAGCCCGGGCTGGGAAGATGTACAGAGTACCTCAGCCCGGGCTTACGCTGCCTGCCGGAGCGAGTCGGCTCGAGCGAGGGGTTAGGCCTCACTGCGAGCAGCTGTTGCGCGTGACTGCCACTCTTGCCAGAACAGGCGCCAACCCTCCTCGTCCTCTGGGGTGCTTGGCTCGGAACGCTCATTTGCTTCGTAGAACTGCTCGACCTGGGAAACGAACGCAAGAACCGCGCGACGCCACTCCTGCAGTGGAATAGTGTGAAACGCATCGCTCTCGGCTGCCTGCAGCGTTACCTGATCGCTTTGATGGCGAACGTACACGTCTACTCCGTTTGGACAGCCGATGCACACAACGCTGTAGCGTCCGTTGTTCTTGAATACTGCATGCCCGCAGCAAGGAAACAAGAGATTCGCTTCGGCAACCGGATTGTCCGGGGTGTGATCGTCTTTCAGGGTCCGAAGCAGGTACAGAGCTGCAGCCGAAAGAGTGAGGTCGTCTTGGCCTGGGGAAACAAGGGTCGTCCCATCGACAAGCATCTCAACCTTGCCGTGAGCACACAGGTCTCCCGCACTCAACGGCGAACCGTTGAGCCAGTTGATAGAAGTGGCGCGCAAAGTGAGCATGTTGTGTGAGGCCCAACGTTCTAGCTAAGCGGCAGCCAACGGCGCTACCGATGTTGAAGAAAACCAGCGAGCAGCGCCGCCGTTGGCTGTCCGCTTGAGCGAGGGGTTGGGCTGGTGGTATACGCCGGCGTTCGCAGCTGATTTGCTGTCACGGCCAGGTTGGGCGCGATCATCCAGGGGAGGGTCACCTTACGCTCCAATAAACCATCGTGGTTGCGTCGCACTCAAAGCCCTCGAAACGAGCATCGTTAGCAACACGCGCGATCATTTCTTTCGAACCGCAGAAGAATGAGAAGTGACTGTCCCAGTGGGTAGTCCAGAGCACTTGCTTGTCTGGCGTAAAAACGTTGCAGTGCCCCTGCGTAGCCGTAGAGGTCGGCTCCTTCAGATCTTCGAGCCAATGCAGCTCTCGCTCGGTGCAGAATTCATCGCCCACCCATAGCCATTCATAGCCCTGTTCCTGCAAGAACGTCAATATTTTGTCGTGAGACAAATCGGAAAACGTGCCCTCGCTGGGCTCTACGATCCCCGACTTCTCAACGCTAGTTCTCAGTCTTGTCGCAAGTGACTGACTAGCGAATTCTTTCCGAAGGCCTCCGATTTGCGTACGCAGGGCAACGTTGATTTCGGCCGGCGATGAGAACTCCGTGAGCCGTTGCACCTCTGCCCAAGCAACCGGTTCGCAGGATGCGCACAGAGCTGCGCGGTCAAGCGGATTCGCGTCGTTTCGAAAGTCTTTTGCTGATTTCACGATGGGACGAATAAACGGATGAAGAAGAACGTAAACCGACTCAAATACGCCTTGGTAGAAAGAAAGCACTGGCCCACCTTTCGCGCAGACAGCGTAGACATCTGGAGCAGGAAGAACGCGTGTAGTCATTGGCAATTGCAGTAAAGCCCAACGTTTGAGTTGACCGGTCGACGACGGAAGGACGCCAGGCCCGCGAAGATGATGATAAACATGAGGGCCTCGCGGGCCTGGTGGCCTGCCGTTGGCGCTCCGGTTGAAGGCGATGTCCCGCTCGTAGTTGAAGGTTGAGTTGGTGGTTGAAGCGCTCGAGGCCCACAGAATGTGGGTTCTGAGTTCAACAAGCTGAAAGCCAAGAAAGCTCAACCACCATGAAGAAGTCTACCCAAACCAAGCCCAGAGTTTTGGATAAAAAGCATGCCAGCAGGCATGCGCAGCCGCTGCTGGAGGCGAACCCTGAAGCGGTGTTGCCGATGTTGGAGATGATGAGTAAGGCGAAGTTGTGCCTGGACGATTTGCTGGGCGAGTTGTCGCGCGGGTTTGTCGAAGAGCTGCTGATGTTGTCGGCCCAGACGCTGGCGGGGGAGAAGCACCCGGGACGTCGAGGGGGTGAAGTTCGCTGGCATGGGCAACAGGGGGGCGTGGTGAGCGTGGGGCAGGCCAAGCTGCGTGTTCAACGCCCCAGGCTGCGAGATGGCAAGGGGGAGGTTGCTATCCCGGTCTACGCTGCGCTGAATGGCGATGAGGCGATGGCCAGGCGAGTGGCCGACATCCTGGCGTGCAATGTCAGCACCAGAAAGTACGCCCGCGTGGTGCACCGCTGTGCCCAGGAAGTGGGGATTTCCAAGAGCGCGGTGTCGCGCAAGTTCGTCAAGCAAAGCGCGCAGGCTTTGGCCAAGTTGATGGATCGCGACTTTGCGCAGGTGGATCTGGTGGCGATCTACGTGGACGGCATCATCGTGGGCAAGCACCACATCATTGCGGCGGTGGGTGTGGATGCCCAGGGGGCAAAGCATTTGCTGGGGTTGGTCTCAGGCAGCAGCGAGAACGCCAGGGTGGTCAAAGATCTGCTGCAGAGTCTGAGGGATCGAGGCGTGGACATGAATGAGCCGCGGCTATGGGTCATAGATGGCGCCAAGGCGTTGCGATCGGCCATTGAGCAATTCTGTGGGCACTCGGCCAGGGTGCAACGCTGCCGCATCCACAAACTGCGAAACGTGACCGAGCGGCTGCCCAAGGACAAGGCCCAGCAAGCACGCTGGATCATGACGCAGGCGTTCAAGCTCCATCCAGCCAAAGGGAAAGCCAAACTCAAAGGACTGGCCAAGCAATTGCAAGCCCAGCACCCTGATGCCGCGGCCAGCGTACTGGAAGGTCTCGAAGAAATGTTCACGATCAATGCCCTGGGTGTGACGGGTGAGCTGGCGCGCTGCCTGGCCACCACCAACATCATCGAGAGTCCGAATTCAGTGGTGCGCCGCGTCAGTGGTCGCGTCACCCAATACAAGGACGCTGACATGGCGCTGCGCTGGACCGCAGCCGGCTTCATCGAAGCCGAAAAACCCTTCCGCCGAGTGCGTGGTCATTCGCAGATCAAGGACCTCATCAAGACCCTGCGGCCTCAAAAATCCGAACTGAAGGTTGCATAATCGAATCACAGCCACCGGCTCAAACCTTCAACTAGATTCGGGACACCGCCCCCTAAACGGCAACTACACCCAGCAAGTCTCCGACCTAAGCGTCCAAGCCTCAGTAGGCGAGGTAAGTTGGATGCGCGTCTTCAACGGCTCTGGCTGGCGCTTTAACCGCCACTGGGACGGGATCAACGCAAGCTTCAAACCGGCATTAACCCAAAGCACTGTTTCGTAACCCATGCCTACCATCTGCCCTCACTGCCGCGCTGTCCGCCCAGGAAGCGCCCAAGCCCCCGAC
>CANHBY010000198.1 GCA_947458895.1 Burkholderiales bacterium
AACATACCGCTGGCGGTACTTTTGTTCCTGGTCGGTCATGCCGAGGAACTTGTCGGGCAACGGCCGCAGGCTCTTGGTCAGCAAGCGCAAGCTTGTGACACGCACCGACAACTCGCCGGTTTTGGTTTTGAAAAGTGTTCCCTCGGCTCCGAGAATGTCGCCCAAATCCCAGTGTTTGAAGGCGTTGTAGGCCTCCTCGCCGAGCACGTCTTTGGTGACAAACAACTGGATACGGCCTGAGGCATCTTGCAGCGTTCCGAAGCTGGCCTTACCCATCACACGTTTGAGGCGCAGCCGGCCAGCCACCTTGACGGCGATGGCCAGAGCCTCAAGGGCCTCGCCGTCTTGGTCAGCGTGTTGTTGCTGTAAGTTGAGGGCTTGATGGGTCGGCTTGAAGTCGTTGGGAAAGGCAACGCCTTGGCGGCGAATGGCCGCCAGCTTCTCGCGGCGCTCGGTGATGAGCTGGTTGTCGTCTGAGGTGGTCACAGTGAGATAGGGTTCAACAGGTGCATGATGGATTCGGCACGATCAAATCTTGATGTCATCAAGCCGCATTACCACCGGCAGATCCCCCTTGGAAGGTGGTCGAGGTGAGGGCATGTAAGTACTCAAGAAGGATCCAAGCCGCAGCAGCCTGTGTGGGGCTGAAGAAGCCAATTCTAGGCGATGCCACAGTCGTTGAGGGAGCGGTCGGCTTGGGCAAGCAGGGCTTGCGAACCGCAATGTTTTTCTTTGGGCAGCTCGAGCTGCCCAATCTTGTGGTTTAAAGTGAAACCAGCCGTGTGGGCAGATTCTCTGGGTCATACTCTTGACACACGTCAATCTCCTGTGTGTTGATGAAACAAGACCCTTCTATATTGTTATCGAACTCGCTTTGGCACCGATTTGACGCTTTCATGGCGAGATGGCGGCCGCATCGCCGCTGGCTCTCACAGGGTATCGACAGTGTTGTGATCGTGGCGTGCTGGAACCTCACCCACCTCTTTCGTTTGGGTTTCGAGCGTTGGTGGGAGGCCCGGCCATCCTATGACACCGCCGTGCTGATCGGCACCGTTTTGATCTACAACTTGGCGCTGCTGTTCTTTCGCGTGCCCAACAGCTTGTGGCGCTTCTCTGGTTTTTCTGAGGTCCAGCGCCTGGCCGGGGTGTGTGCGGTGGCCGGCCTGCTGGTGGCCTTCGGGGTTCGTGCGGGGGGGCTAATTGGCATTCCGAGGTCAGTGCTCGCCTTGCATCCTTTCATGGCCTTCATGGGAATGTGTGGGGTTCGCATTGCTTATCGGGTGTTGTATGAACATGCGCGTTCACGTATCACCACCTCAACTCACAGGCGACGTGCGTTGGTGCTTGGGGCGGGCGAAGCCGCCAAGATCTTGATTGCTGGAATTCATCGGCAGGGCTGGTTGGTGATGGGCTTGCTGGACGATGATCCGGCTAAACAGGGCGTGAGCATTGCAGGCATCCCGGTCAAGGGCACCTTGCCAGAAGTGAGCCGAGTGGCCGGCGAGGTTGATGCCACTCACGTGATCATTGCGTTACCCGGCGCATCGACACCGCAGCGCCGACGATCGTTTGAGCTGGCCTCCGCCAGTGGCTTGAGGGTCCTGACTGTTCCGTCAGAGACTGAGCTGCGTGACGGCCGTGCCACCGTTGAGAGAGTTCGCGCAGTGGGGCCCGAGGATCTTTTAGGCCGCGAGCCCGTCAAGCTCGACGAGGCCAGTATTGCCACATTGGTGCAGGGAAAAACCGTGCTGGTCACGGGTGCGGGGGGGTCCATTGGCTCAGAGCTGTGTCTGCAACTCGCTCGCTACGAGCCGGTGCGCATGATTCTCTATGAACTCAGCGAATTTGCGCTTTATCAGATCGAGCAGCGCCTGAGCCGACAGCACCCTGATTTAGCCTTGGTATGCCTGATGGGGGATGTCAAAAATCTAGACCACCTCAACCGGGTGTTCGAGGCTCAACGACCCCACTTGATTTTTCATGCCGCAGCGTTCAAGCATGTGCCCCTGATGGAAGTGGACAACTCGTGGTCCGCCTTGCAGAACAACACCCTGGGCACATACCACGCTGCTCTGGCTGCGGCACATTGTGGCGCGGAGCGCTTCGTGCTCATCTCGACAGACAAGGCAGTGAACCCCACCAATGTCATGGGCGCCAGCAAGCGCTTGGCGGAGATTGTGCTGTCGCACTTGGCTGGTGTGAGCGCCCCAGGGGGTACCCAGTTTTCCGCAGTGCGCTTCGGTAACGTGTTGGACTCGAGCGGCAGTGTGATTCCGAAGTTCAAGGAGCAGATCGCGATGGGTGGGCCCGTGACCGTCACACACCCTGAAATTACCCGGTACTTCATGACCATTCATGAGGCCGCAAAGTTGGTACTTCAGGCTGCGGCCCTCGCCAAGACAGGCCAAGTCTATGTGATGGACATGGGCAAGCCCGTCAAAATCGCAGACCTTGCACGAGATCTGATTCGCCTGTGTGGCCAACAAGAGGGCGACATCCCCATCGTTTTCACAGGGCTTCGACCAGGCGAAAAACTTTATGAAGAGTTGTTGGCTGACGCCGATCAAACACTACCCGCCAGCCACCCGCGGCTACGCGTTGCTCGGCTGAATGACCAGCACGATGCAGCCTGGATGAAGGAGCTGCTTCGATGGTTGCAACAACCAGCGCTTAACAATCAGAGCTTGCGTCAGGCCTTGCAAAAATACGTGCCGGAGTACCAACCCTCACCAGTTGAAGAGTCTTCAGCCCTCAACATCGGCTGATCAGCCACTTCGGTACCCGGAACCGCACAATGCGCCAATAAAGAATCACATACGCGACGCCAAACAGCACCAGCCACATCATCAGCATGGGCGTGTTGTTCCACCAAATAGCGGCAGGTATGACCGAAAACAGGCATAGCGCCCATAAATAAGGCGCGGTCATAGAGTTTCGGGTTGTTTTGCCAAGGTTTTTAACACCCGGCTGTGCCCAGCGCACCACCCTGCGGTGGATCAGTGTGTGCAAATGAATGCCATCGGGACTGGATGTTTTGATGCCCTTGAGCACTCTGCGCCTGTACATCGTGAAGGCTGTTTCGACCAGGGGGTAGCTGCACATCAAGACCGGGAAGAAGGGCGACACATCAGGGTTTCTCGCGATGATCAATACACTCAGCTCGGCCAGCGTGAAGCCCAGGAAGTAGGCGCCTCCGTCTCCCAGAAAGATCAGCCCCGCGGGGAAATTCCAACAGAAGAACCCCAAAATCGCTCCGCCACAAATCAACGCACAGTGCAGTACAAAGCGGTCTCCTACCTGATAAGCCACATAAGCCAAAGCAAGCAGCATCAACAGGACGCACATGGAGGCCAAGCCGTTGAAACCATCGATGATGTTCACCGCATGGGTCAGCCCCGTGACCATGAAAACCGTGAACAGCAAGGAAATCGGTGCCATGGCCATCAGCGTGTCGAGACCTGGAATGCCAGTGCGCTTGATGGTTGCCTCCAGCAGCCATATACCCAGCAGGGTCGAGATGGCCGTGAAAAAAAGGCGTCGTCTGGGGGATACGCGCTTCGTGAAGTCTTCAGCCAAACCCGAGCCGAACGCCGGCAATGCCGCGAGCACCCAGAGCCACAAGGTGGCCCTCGTGTCGTCCGCCTGGAAAGATTGATAAAGCACCACCCCAGCGACCACGGCCACCGCTAAGCCCAAGCCACCAATGCGAGGTACCGGAACCTGATGAAACTTCTGTGGCCCGGAGAGATCGTGATCAGCACTCAGCCACGCGTGCCTGTGGGAGGAGCGCACGACCATGAAGGTTGCGACCAGAGAGACCAAGAAACTCAGAATGAAATATGTCATCTCGCTAAGAGCGCTACTTCGCTGAAGTGGGTTGGATGATCAGAGCCTTTTTGCTGCGCTGATGGATGAGTTTGAAGAACATTGCCCGCCCATGGTATGCCGCGACGACTCTACGAAAATCGACTGCAATCAATAACTCATGCTTTCATCCTTGATGAGGCGGTTGATGGCCACCGTCTTGATCAAGGCGAAAATGACCCAACTAGGCACCGAGCTCTTTATCCCGAGCCGTACGAAGAAAAACCCTTTTATTTTATGGGAAATACAGGGGTTTCACGCCAAAATTTGGCGAATGGTTTGGGGGTGGTCCGA
>CANHBY010000199.1 GCA_947458895.1 Burkholderiales bacterium
GCTTGCTCGCTGGCTCTCAAACCCGATGGCGTCGTTGCTTCTCGTCGTCATAGCCCAAGCTATGACTCCTCGTCGCGCCGAGCCAGCGGGCTTGATGGCGGCGCGATCAAACGACATTTCAGCCTTGACACGACACTACACCCAAGGCCCCCTGAGCATTTCCACATGAGGAATTCCATCCTCAAGGTAGGCGCCTCCCACAGGCTCAAAACCCAGCGAGCCATAAAACCCATTCAAATGGGCCTGGGCCGAAATGCGCACCGCTTGGGTTGGGTAGAGCCGACCCACCTGTGACAAAGCCCGCCGCATCAGCTCCCGCCCCAAGCCTTGACCTCGTGCGTTAGCCTGCGTCAAAACCCGGCCGATGGCCGGCTCGGCATAGCGCCCGCCAGGCGGCACGATGCGGGCATAGGCCACAGGCAAAGCCTGGGTGCCGTCCCACGCCGACAGGTGGTGAGCGCATTCGTCCAAGTCATCCGCATCGGCATACGCACAGTGTTGTTCCAGCACAAAGACCGCCTGCCGGGCTCGGTGGATGTTTTGCAGCGCGAGGGGTGAGAGCTCAACCAGTGGGCAGCATTGCCAAGTGAGTGATGGGAGGTCTATTTGAAGGCTCATCAGCAGCTCACCCAACGCTTTTCTTCCAGCGCCGAGAAACCCAGAGCAAACACGCACACACCACCAGCGCAGAAACCCCCCAGGGCCCAATCCATTGCCAGGTGCTGAGGGCTTCGCCCTTCAAAACGCGGCCCATGAGAGAGTGCTGCCCCAAGCCCGGCACCAGCGCTGCCCAACCTTGCGCATCGATGATGTTCATCGAAGACAGCAAAGGCAAGGTGGTGAACAACATGACCACGATGGCGGTGCTGGCCTGGGCCTCCTTGACGCTTCGGCTGCGAATGGCCACCGCCATCAGCACAGCCGAGACACAGGCAGCCAGAGGCAGTAGCAGAGCCACGGATTGGGCCACCTGAGTCGGACCGAACTGAATCAGGCTGTGCAGCACCTCCCCCTTGAACAAGGCTTGCGCAGGGATGAAACTCGCGCAACTCAACAGGGCGACAGCGCTGGAGATGATCCACACGGAACCCCACTTGCCGACGGCTAAGGCAAGACCTGACACCGGATTCATCAGCAATGGCTCCAATGAGCCCCGCTCACGCTCCCCCGCCGTGGTGTCCAGCGCGGCATTCATGGCGCCCGACAACACCGCCATGATGAACACCCAAGGCAGAATCGCACTGATGGAGGCTGCCCTGGAGAACGCACTGGCCAAGTCATACTCTTGCCAATGCAAGGGCTCGAGCAACTCAGGCGAGACCCCGCGCATGGCCATGGCCAGAGAGACTCTTTCTTGCTTGAACGCCGCGAGCAGCTGGCCCCAACGTCCCATCGCGGCTTGCACCCGCTGGTTGCCGCTGTCGGTGACCAGCGTGAGTGAAGGGTTGCGCCCCTTGACCAGCTCCGATTCAAAATTCTGCGGCACTCGCAGCACAGGCTCATGAAAGCGGCCCAGACGTAAACCGGCCTCGAAATCACTCGGCGGCACCTTGATCTCATAGGCCTGGCGAGCCAAGAAGTTCTCAAGGCTGGGCGCATGTTCCATGCCAATCGCCCACACCTGCCGCTGTTCCGCCCGCGCCTGCATATCAGCCATCCAAAAAGACAAAGCCCAGAGCATCAGGGGCGCCAGCAACACACTGGAGGCCAGCACCACCCAAAGGGTCCGATGGTCTCGGCAGGCATCTCGCAGCTCCTTGCGGAACACGGTGAGCGCCTGAGCACTTGATCGAAAAGTGGGGGACAGGTCTTTCATGATGCGTGAGATACGGCTGGTGTTTGACCAAAAGCCAGGCAAACAAAGGCATCTTCAAAATTGGCTTGACCGGTCTGGGCCTGCAGGGATTGCACCGTGCCACTGGCCACGCTGCGCCCATGAGACATCACCACCACCTGGTCACACAAATGGGCCACCTCTTGCATGATGTGGGTCGACAGCACAATGCACTTGCCCCCTCCTTCGGGTGAACGCAACAAGCGCAGCGTGTCTCGCAGCGCGCGGGTGGCCAGTACATCGAGCCCGTTGGTGGGCTCGTCGAGCACGATGTTGGGCGGGTCATGAATCAGCGCGCGCGCCAAGGCGGTCTTGATGCGTTCCCCTTGGCTGAACCCCTGGGTTCGCCGATCCAGGAGGGGTTTGATGTCCAGTAGGCGGGCCAGTGTTTCCACCCGATCATCCGCCTGCTCCGCTGACAAGCCCCTGAGCCGTGCGTAATAGCTGATGTTTTCACGGGCACTCAGGCGGGGGTACAAGCCCTGCGAGTCGCTCAAAACGCCCAAGCGTGCCAATGCCTTTTGCGGTTGGCTGAGTACGCAGTGGCCATCGACTTGTATGTCTCCAGCATCCGCTTTGACCAGGCCCGCCAACATGCGCAGCGTGGTGGTTTTGCCCGCGCCATTGGGCCCGAGCAAACCGGTAATCTGTCCATCAGGCGCTGTCCAGCTGACATCGCACACCGCCTGCAAAGGCTCAGCCCTGGGCCGCCACCAAGGTGAAGGCACCTTGAACTGTTTTGTCACACCCCTCAGCACGATCATCGCGGCACCTCGACCGGTTGAAACATCAACGGTCTCGGGATTTTTTCAGCACAAGCCGTGTTCAAGGCCAAGGCCGCACGATCATGCGCTTCATCAATGAAGCGCATGAGCACATCGGCCATGCACCCCAAGCCCATCAGGCCGTGTCCGGCTTGAGGCACCACCACGTGTCTTGCCATCGGCCCCAAAGCCTCGGCCATGCGCTGGCCATGACGAGGCGGTGTGATGGGGTCCAGACCGCCACTGAGAATCAGCACCGCAGACCGACTGGCAGGCACTTGTTTAAAAGACGCCGGCACCTCACCCGCTGGCCATTGGGCACAGACCTGTGCATAAAGCTCTCCGGCCCCCCGATTCCAGTCTTCAGCACCTGAAGGCGCGGCGGTGCGCGGCACCCAAGGCTGGTCTTCGGCGCAGACCACCGAAAAGTGCATTCCCATGGCCACCTGGTCTGCACCTTGGCGCGCGCTCAACACGGCACTGAGCCCCACCAGGCTCTCCCACCGACCCGCAACCGCTTGAGTCAACGCCGCAGGCAGGGCCGAGGCAAGACTTGGCACATACAAGGGGCCGCGCACCCAGGCGGCCAACAGGTCCGGGGTCAGTGTGAAGGTTTCGCGCTGGCCATCCACCGGGTGAGCGACAGTCACCCGTTGCGGCATGCTGCGCCACAGCCTCCCCCAATCGGCCCTCAGCGACGGATATTTCCTGGCGCAAGCTGCCTCTTTCTCGCAGGCGGACAACAAGGCCTCCAAGGCGGCGCGAGCATCTTGGGTGCTGCTATCAGGCAAAGCCATGTCGGGCGGTGCCACCCCATCGAGCACCACGCGTCGAACCGTGTCAGGGAATTGGCGCAACCACTCCAGGGCCACGCGGGTGCCATAAGAGCCACCCACCAAGTTGACCCGGGGGACACCCAGCTGCTTCCGCACGGCGTCCAGATCCTGAACCGCCAACGACGTGGTGAACCAACGCAGGCCGCTCAAGCCCTGCACATAAGGCAGGTGGGCCAGCTCATCCCGACACGTCATCAGCCGAGCCACCTGAGGCCCCAATGATTGATCCGCCATGGCGCTTCGCCCCGGCTCTGCACAAAACAAAGGCGCTGAACGCCCCGTTCCACGTTGATCCACCAACACCACATCACGCCGGGTATTTCGCCGCCCCCACAAGGCGGCCAATTGCGGCGCCAAATCAATCGCGCTTTGGCCTGGCCCACCGGCCAGGAAAAAGATCGGATCGCTGTACTTTTGCCGAGACAACGCTGGCAACACCACGTAGTGAATCTCAATGAGCGGGCTGCGTGCGTCAAGAGGATTTAATGGCCGCGTCAACTGACCACACAGCACCTCATTCGGAATGCCCGGTTGGCGACAGGGTTTGAGCGCATTGCTGGGGGCGGCCCACGTGGGGCCAGCCCCAAACCACAGGCTGGTCAAAAGGCACAACCAGGCTAGTGTCTTGTCAGGGCTGAAATGTCGTTTGATCGCGCCGCTATCAAGCCCGCTGGCTAGGCGCGACGAGGAGTCATAGCTTGGGCTATGACGACGAGAAGCAA
>CANHBY010000200.1 GCA_947458895.1 Burkholderiales bacterium
CCATGAGCTCAATCAACCGCTTGCAGCGCTGGATGCGCTGGCTGCGGCCTCCAGCGCCTACCTGGCGCAATCTCGGGTCAGTGATGCGCTTGATAACCTCGCGCGCATGCGTGACTTGGTGGCGCGCATGGGGCGCATCACCAGTCAGTTGCGCAACTTTTCGCGGCGCAGTGAGGGACTTGTCGAGCGGGTCTTGTTAAGCGACGCTTTGAGCAACGCCTGTTTTTTGGTGGATCAGCTGCTGTGCAAGCATGGGGTGTCGCTGGACCGCCGTGGCGTTCCTGTGAACCTCGTGGTGGCTTTTGATGCCAATCGGCTGGAGCAGGTGCTGGTCAATCTGATGCGCAATGCCATCGATGCGACCCGTGGCCGGGCCGGCCCGATGATCGTGGTCAGCGCGGTTCAGGACGGGCAGCGTGTTCGCCTGAGTGTCCGGGACAATGGCACCGGTATTGCGCCTGAAGCGTGGTCGCACCTGTTTGATCCTTTTTTCACCACGAAGCCGGCAGGCGAAGGGCTGGGCTTGGGTTTGGCGATCTCTCAATCCATTGCCCGCGATTGCGGCGCACACCTTGAGGCCGTGATGCTGCCGGCGGGCGATGGCGCGCTCATGCAGCTCGACATGGCTTTGTGGGCCGATACCCAACCCACTGCGGCTTAAGACGGACACATTTGTTGATGAACATGACCCCCCCTCAATCCATCGCTGATGAGCGCCCCCGAGTGCTGTTTGTCGACGATGAAGAAGCCATGCGCGTGTCTCATGCCCAGGTGCTCGACTTGGCGGGCTTTAAGGTGCGTGTGGCCGCAGATGCGCAACAAGCCCTCGACATCGTTGCCCAGTGGTCGCCCAGTGTGGTGGTCAGTGATGTGCGAATGCCTGGCATGGACGGCCTGGCCTTGATGCAGGCGCTGCACGCCAAAGATGCCAACTTGCCTGTGGCCCTCATCACCGGCCACGGCGACATCACCATGGCCGTCAATGCCATGCGATCGGGCGCGTATGACTTCATTGAAAAGCCCTTCTTCGCCGAACGCTTGGTGGAGTTGGTGCGGCGGGCCGCTGAGCAGCGTCGGTTGCGCCAGGAAAACCAGCGCCTGCGGGCCGAGCTGCAAGAGGCCACGGGCATTGGCCGCTTCATCATCGGCCAGTCGCCTGCCATGCGTGGCCTGCGCCAAACCATCACCCAAATTGCCAACACCCGCGCTGATGTCTTGATTCACGGTGAAACCGGCAGCGGCAAAGAAATGGTGGCTCGCGCTTTGCATGAGTTCAGCGCACGGCGAGACAAACCCTTTGTGGCATTGAACTGCGCAGCGTTGCCCGAAACGGTGTTCGAGAGTGAACTCTTTGGCTATGAACCGGGTGCCTTCACTGGTGCTGTGAAGCGTCGCATTGGCAAGATCGAATATGCCAGCGGAGGTACCTTATTTTTGGATGAGCTGGAGGGCATGCCGCTGTCGATGCAGGCCAAACTCTTGCGGGTCTTGCAAGAGCGGCGGGTAGAGCGGTTGGGTTCCAACACCAGTGTGCAGGTCGATGTGCGGGTCATTGCCGCGACCAAGGAAGACCTGCTCGCCTTGGCCCAAAATGAGCGCTTTCGGGCTGACCTGGTCTACCGCCTGAACGTGGTCAACCTCACCTTGCCCCCCCTGCGCGAGCGTCGGCAAGACATCCCCATTTTGTTCCAGCAATTCGTTCTCGACTCGGCCGACAAGTATGGCTGCAGCGCGCCAACCCCTGAGCCCCATCTCATGGCCCACCTGAGGGCCCAAAGCTGGCCTGGCAATGTGCGTGAGCTGCGCAACGTGGCCGAGCGCTTCGTGCTGGGGGTGCCGGTGATGCCTGCCAATGAGCCCACATCCAGTGGCGACCAGACGCTGGCCGAGCAAGTCGATGCTTTTGAACGCGTGCTGATCGAGGGCGCGCTTTGGCGCTGCGGTCGCAATGTCAGCGAAGCCGCAGCCTCGCTGGGCCTGCCGCGCAAAACGCTGTACGACAAACTCAAACGCCACGGCATTGCCCTGCGTGACGTCAAAGACGAGTAGCCCCCTTGAGCACCACCTTCATCATGGTGGCTCCCAATGGGGCCTACAAGCAAAGCAGTGATCACCCGGCGCTTCCCTTGACCCCGGCTGCGCTGGCCCAGGAGGCCAAACAATGCCTCGATGCCCGCGCTTCGATGATTCACTTGCACGTGCGTGCTTCGAATGGCGAGCATCTTCTGGAGGCCCAAGCCTACACCGATGCCACGCGGGCCATACGCCAGGCGGTGGGTGACGCGTTGGTGGTGCAAGTGACGACCGAGTCGGCCAAACGCTACGCCCCCCCGGCTCAAATGCAGGTCGTGCGATACCTGCGGCCTGAGGCGGCATCCTTTGCGATTGCCGAACTGCTGCCCGATGCCCGCGCAGAAGCTGAGGGGGCCGAGTTCTTTGCATGGGTGCACCGCGAAGCCATCATGGCCCAGTACATCCTTTATTTGCCAGCCGATCTGCTGCGCTTTCACGATCTGCGACAACGTGGCGTGTTGCCCCCTGGGCGAAGCGCTGTGCTCTTTGTGCTGGGCCGCTATACCGCCGCTCAAAAGAGCGACCCACGAGACCTGCTGCCCTTTCTCTCGCCCATGCCAGACGACTCTCTTCAGTGGTCTGTGTGCGCCTTCGGGGCTACCGAAAACGCCTGTGTGCTCACAGCCGCCGCACTCGGCGGCCACGCCCGTGTTGGCTTCGAGAACAACCTCTTTCTGGCCAATGGCGCTGTGGCACCCCACAACGCAGCGCTGGTGACCCAAGTGCGCGAGGGTCTCTCGCTCATGGGCCGTCAAGCGGGCACCGCTGAGCAGATGAGGGCATGGTTCGGGGGGTGACCCCAAGGGTTGAGCAACAGGGATGTTCCTGTGCAGACAGTCCATGGCATCACGACGACGGCGCTATCTCCCCAAAGCACTGCAAGTTCTTCCCCAACAGCCTGGAGAAGTCTTGCGTGCTGACGATGTCGCCGTTGTCGCCCTGGTGGGTAATTTGGCTGGCGTGGTCGAGGAGGTGGTGCAGCGCCTGGCGGTCGGCGTCGCTGAGCTTGTCCCCTTCGAGCTGCTTTTGCACATCCCCTTCGATCGAGATCAGGTTGTCGGCCGGTCGGTTGTCCTGCTTCATGCCTTCGTCCACCGTGCAGTCGGTTGCTTTCTGCGGGGATTGCCATGTGATGTCGTTGGGGTTGAGATGAGGCTTTTCAGAGCCCTTCAGAAGAGTCGCCCGGTTATAAATGTGCTGTGGATCAGAGCCTGGGCCAAACCGACGGGGCGTTCGCACCGCCAGGGCCAGCAGCTTGTCGATGTCGGTGGCCGAGATCGATGGGACCTCATATTGCGCAAAGGTGGCGTACTTGCCATTGCCTCGGAGGTTGGGCTCGTGGTTCAACAGCATGCCATCCCCTGGGTTATAGATCCGAACACGGTAAGACCCATCGGGCTGCATCTTGATTTCCGCCAGCATCGCATGCCATTTGCATTACGCAAGTAACAAGACCTGACCCCAACTTTAGCCTGTTTCGTTCGAACAGGTCATTCATGAAAGAGACATCATCCGCCGCATCATTCACGAGCGGCTGCATCGCGGGGGACAGGTTTTGCTCCAGCCTGCGCAGCGCAGCCGCATAGCGTTGGTGCATTTCGACCGTATCAGGGTCATTGATCCCCCGCCCGCCCGGCCGCCCCCGCGCAAGGCTGATGCACCGCCTTTCGAACCACCCGGTGGCAGTTCCAGGTGAGCATTCAAATGGGCCACGGCGTCTGGCCAGTGCTGGGTGTCTGCAGAGCTTGGGGAAGAGCCGGCTGAATCGGCCGAGCCACGGAGAGCCGGCGGCTGGGCGTGAATACTGAAGGAGGGCATCGACAACTGCTCGATACAAAGAAAGAGGAAGGGTGACTGAGCTGCCCTGGCGACAGTCCATGGGCGCTGGAGGGCCTGCAGGGGCGGGCGAGGGGTCACACTCTCCCAGATCCCCGCGCCCCTGCTGGCCAATGCCTCCCCCTACTGAATCAAGGCCCGCCGTGAAGGAGGGCTCGGGAAACCTGCTGAGCACCGCGAGCCGGGGGTGGTGAGCCGTGGCGCACTCGGCTAACCTATTGGCACGAGTTACCAGGCCTGCGGA
>CANHBY010000201.1 GCA_947458895.1 Burkholderiales bacterium
AATATCCGCCATTGGCGTATAAACTGACACGCATGGAATTCATCGAGACGCCAACTTTCACCCGCCTCGTTACCCAGTTGCTAACCGATGATGAGTACCGCGAGATGCAAAACGTCTTGATGGAAGACCCAGAACGAGGCGACATCATCAAGGGCGGCGGCGGCATCCGTAAGCTGCGCTATGCAGTGCAAGGGCGGGGCAAGAGCGGCGGGTTTAGGGCCATTTACTAATGGGTCAAGGACGACCATCAAATTTATATGCTGGTGGTCTATCCCAAGTCCAAGAAGGACGATTTGACGGACAAGGAAGTGACTATCTTGCGTGAACTGGTCAAGGAGCTATGAGCATGGATAAGACACTGTTTGAAAACCTTGTGAGCAGCCTGCAAGAAGCCAAGGCTATCTCCAAAGGCAAGGCCCCGGCATCGCGTCGCTTTGAGGTCGTCGCCCCCGACGCCAAGGCCGTGCGTGAACAGATAGGACTGTCTCAAAGCGAGTTTGCCCGCCTGATACGCGTGAGCGTCAAGACGTTGCAGAACTGGGAACAACACAGGCGCAACCCCACGGGGCCGGCGGCTGCACTGCTCAAGATCATGTCAACCGCACCAGACGTGGCCTTGAAATCCTTGCACTCATGACGCAGCCAGGCACCCAACAAAAAAGGGCATGCCACAGCGGTTAACGCTTGGCCTCCGGTCCATCCGGCCGGTACTTCGGGTGTGGGCAGGACAGCTTCAGCCATCGGCGTTGCTGCGCGCTCAGGGATCGGTAGCGCCCGCGGTGAATGATTTCGGTAGGCACCAGGTGATCAACGCCACGGTATCCCAGGTCCACAATCGCCGTGGTGGGCCTCACATCCAGGTCTTGGAGCAAGTTCGTGGTTTGCTCAATCTGCTCAGCTAGCTGCCGCCGTCACCTTTGCGGAAAATTCCATGCCGGCCAGTGGCCCAATGCAAGGGCATCGGCACAACCTGAAGCGGCCATGGCGCCACATCCAGATCACTCACCACCCTGCCCCCTTGCCCGATTGGTTTATCATTGTCCAATCTCGCACAGAACAGAGCACCTCACGGCCAGGCTTCCCAAGCCACTCCCCATGAACGAACGCCTTGTTCTTCGCAGCGCGCTGTAACCTTGCCAGTTCACCCCATCGCCTCGATCCAGGTTGACCACTGCCCCTCATGCCCAGCCGCCAAGCCAAGCTCCAGGAAGACACTTATTTTCGGGTCATGCGCATCCTGCAAGACAACCCTGACCTGACTCAGCGCGAACTCGCCCAGCAACTCGGCGTGAGCGCGAGCGGTCTCAACTACTGCCTCAAGGCCCTCTTCGAAAAGGGCCTGCTGAAAATGCAAAACTTCAGCCAAAGCAAAAACAAGTTTGGCTACGTCTACATCCTCACCCCTCGCGGCATCGCTGAAAAAGCGGCCCTCACCAGCAGCTTTCTCAAGCGCCGAATGGACGAGTATGAGGCGCTGAGGGTGGAGATTGAGGCCTTGAAATCAGAGGCAGCGCAGCCTGGGGGCAGGAAGAAAAACAAATCATGAGGCCTGTGATGGCGGTCATTTTCGGCAGCTTTTCCGGGGCTCAGGTGGGACCCTTTTCGCGCATGGCCCCTGCCACACAGTGGCTTGGCCACGCTGGCTTTGAGAGCCGAGTTCAACAACCCGCAACAGGGTTTTCGAAGTCGGGAAGCCGTGAAGTCAACCTCATGGCGCCACTCATCGGCGGTGGCGAAGTACCGCGGGGTCAGGTGTTGATTTTTAATGTCGCGCAGCAATTCAGTCGCTGGGGAAGCCGACCACAAAAGCAACGCTCGGGTGCTGGTGGTGGGTCACGCTACCTATGGCGAGCAGGTCGCCGGTGCCTCTCCGACGCCAAAGCGTTTGGATCAAGACCTGAAACCTGCCTTCTCCAATGCTGCGTCACGAACCGGCGAGATACGGCCAGAGCAAGTTACCCGGTCAGCAGTTTAAGGACGAGGTTCGGCCGGGGGGTTAATTTTAAAGACCTGACCCCGCACTCCACGCGACGTTCCGGGCATGAAGGAGTTTTTCCAGTTTGCTTGGGCGGACAAGCAGTACGTTATGCGAAAGCGGATGTGGCCTTAATATGAACAAACTCCCCATCAACCTCACCGACCTGCTGCGCCAGCGCACGGTGGAGGGTGAACGCATCGAGTACAAAACAGGATGGAACCCGGACGCGATCATCCGCACCCTCTGCGCTTTTGCCAACGACTTTGAAAACCTCGGTGGCGGATATGTGGTGATCGGGCAGGACTGCGACGCCAACGGCCAGCCTATATTCCCGCCCGTCGGGCTGGCCGACAACCAGCTTGACAAGACTCAGCAGGAGTTGCTGGCCGCCTGCCAGTTGATCCAGCCACCGTATTTTCCGGTATTGAGCATTGAAGTGATAGAGGGGCGCAAGCTGATCGTGCTGTGGGCACCCGGTGGCCAGAACCGCCCTTATAAAGCGCCCGAAGCCATCACCACCAACAAGAAGACTTGGCGCTACTACATCCGCCGCTACAGCAGCACGGTTGAGGCCAAGGGTGAGATCGCGCAGGAGTTGTTGAGCCTGGCTGCCAAGGTGCCTTTTGACGACCGCTACAACCAATCGGCACGGCTTGATGATCTGTCGAAACCTCTGATGCAGACATTTTTACAAGAGGTGGGGAGCGCATTGGGGGCGGATGCGCCCAAGCTGCCGGTTGAGGTATTGGCCCGCCAGATGAACCTGGCGGGTGGGCCCACCGAGTCGACGTGCCCCAAGAACGTGGGCCTGCTTTTTTTCAATGAGATGCCGGAGCGATTTTTCCCCGGCGTGCAGATTGACGTAGTCTGGTTCCCTGAGGGTGCTGGCGGAGATCGTTTCGAGGAGAAAATTTTTAAGGGACCATTGGCACGAATGACCCGTGAGGCCCTGAGCTACATCGAACGCAATTTCTTGATTGAAACCGTGCTCAAGCACCCAGACCGGGCCGAGGCCACGCGGGTCTGGAATTTCCCCTATGCGGCCATCGAAGAAGCCTTAGTCAACGCCGTCTATCACCGCTCCTACGAAGAACGCGAGCCCATCGAGGTGCGCATTAGTCATGACGAACTGGTTATAGTCAGCTTCCCCGGCCCTGATCGTTCCATCCGCTTGGAGGACCTTCAGACCGGTCGCGCGGTCAGTCGCCGCTACCGCAACCGACGGATTGGCGAGTTCCTGAAGGAGCTTGATTTGACGGAGGGCCGCTCGACGGGCATCCCGAAAATCCTCAAGGTGATGGCCTCCAACGGCTCGCCCGCGCCGTTGTTTGAAACGGATGATGACCGACTTTCGTTTGTGATCCGCTTGCCTAACCATCCGCTGGCCATGGGCGGAATTAAATCTACCGGGGAAGTCACCGGGGAAGTCACCGGGGAAGTTGAACGTCTACTTCGGGCGATGGACGGTGAGATGCCCCGGCAGCAGATTCAGGAGGCGCTGGCGCTCAAGCACGAGGATCATTTCCGCAATGCTTATTTGAAACCGGCTTTGACCCTTGGTGTGATCGAGATGACCCTACCTGAGAAACCACGCAGTAGCAACCAGCGTTATCGCATGACTCCCCTCGGCCAACGCTGGTTAGAGACGCATCCGGGTGCCGGTGTGGGCTGAAGCTATTTGAATCACCCGCAAACCGTCACCAACCCGCACCAGTACTCATAAGCTCGGGTGGCCAGTCAGCGCGTCGCCAACCATCCGCCCCCTATTAGGGTGCCAAGTGGCTTACCGTCAGCGGTACTTGGGGTGGGGGGTAGAAATCTCTACGGCCCATAGCCAGAGATGCGAGCGCCTGCACAGATTTTTGCGCGTGCAAATTAAAAACATTTTTATGGGCGGCCTCGTGGGTGCTCAAAGGCGCTTTAGCAGGCCTGCCAACCGCCTTTGGCAACAATTTGCGGTATTTTCGGCGGTATCTCAAAATAAATGCTTCAGAAAACCTTTATTCCATGCGGGCTACAGCCCGGTTTGTGATCCCCGCCAGCGCCTGGCCCGTTGGATGTTGCCGCGGCCCCACCCTGCCCCGCCACCCCGGCCCAAAGTGCGTTACCATTGCTCGAGCGCGTACAAACCATGACTGTTGCGGGCTTGAACAAGCCAAGCCCCAAA
>CANHBY010000202.1 GCA_947458895.1 Burkholderiales bacterium
ACTGGGCATCGGGCTTCTCGCGTTCAGCCTCCGCGCTGTGTGGCGCCTTCGCCAACAACCGTAACCTATGGCTTGCTACATGCATCTCGTGGTGAAGCCTAACCCCTCGCTCAAGCGGAGCGCCAACGGCAGGCTACCAGGCCCGGGTCTGGCGCCCTGCCGTCGTCGCCCGCTTAGCTCGAACTACAAGGGCTTCCCCACTTTTGTCCCTCAACGGCCGTAACGTGCTTCAAGGCTTGCCTTGGCCAGCGCGTTACTATTAACCATGAACCCCGTCAATGACGCAGTAGCGTTGGTGGGCAAGTCCAGCTTGTCAACCTTTAATGCGTAAACTGTGAAGGTGTATCGATGCGGTGCGCTGCCTTGCGGTGGGCAAGGGCCGCCCCAGCCGAGGGTGCCGTAGTCGGTGTTGATCTGACGCGCAGCCGCTGGTAAAGCGTTACCACTGGCGGTGCCAGCACCTTGTTCAACGCCAGTGACATTGGCTGGCAAGTTGACCACCACCCAATGCCAAAAACCAGCACCACCCGTTGGCGCATCGGCATCATGAACCATCACTGCAAAGCTCTTCGTGCCAGCGGGAGGATTCTTCCAGCTCAGGGCGGGTGAAATGTTTTCACCTGTACAGCCAAAGCTATTAAAGACATGCTTCTGAGCAATGGGCTGGGCAGGCGAGAGATCACGGCTGCTGAGTTCGAAGACTTGGGCGTAGACATGACCGCTGCTGATAGCGGCGATAGACATTGCTAAGGACGCGAGGGTGATTCTCATGGTATTTTTGGCTTTGTTCAAAAAATGGCTGTTTTCGGGTACCACAGGCGGTCAAGGTCCGTACCGTGGTTGCAGTGTGGGGATTGCCAAGAAATCATCCTGAACAATCCTCAAAACGTGACACAGATTTGAACTACGCCGCAAAAACTACCATCTGTTCTATGAGGGGTTATCGGGTGGCGCAGAGGAACTTCCCCCCTGCGCCACCCGATAACCCCTCATAAAATACATAACAACTTGATTGGAAGGCGTAGCGGCGGGTCAAGGCTGCATAGACAAACGCAACCAAATCTCGTTGCGGCGCATAAACCAAGGGGTGAACGGTGCGTTGTAGCGTGAGTAAATCGCTTCACCCTCCCACGCTAGGTCGGCCCCGCGCAGTGCGGCTTGCAACTTAGCCAGATGCTCGTTGTAGTTTGACTCCGACCAAAAGCCCGAGTAGCGGATCACCGCAAACCGGGTTGGCATTAGCTCGCGAATTTGAACGCGCGCATCCAGAGGCTGCGGAGCGCTGTCAGGGGTCACATTTTTGGGCAACACAAACTGCACTAAGAAGCCACCAGGTGCGGCCGTCTGGGTCACTGGCGCGGTCATTTCCAGCTTCACTGGCACGGCGGACTGCGTCACCGGCGCGGTCATCGCGAATTTACGTTCGCCCTTGTTCTTTCCGAAAATATAGCCAGCAAGGATGGGGAAGGCTTGGTTGCCAGCCTCGCCTGCCGGGCCAGGGACTATAACTTCGGCGACAGAGTATGCGGCGTACTGCCGCACCTCGATGCCTGCGAGTTCGCGCACGACCTGGTATTCAGGTTCTTCGATGGCGTGACTGGGCATGGGTAAGGCAGTCAGTACGAGTGTGAAAAACAGGAGCGTACCGAAGGCCATGTGATGACGAAACGGCTTGCGGAATGGGCGGAGTTGCATACAAGGATTATTTCATCTGCCCAGACCCTAGTCCGTGCGCTGACAAACATGAGCCCTCAAATGAGCGGAAATTAATGTGCTTTGTGGAGTGTCCACGTGTTCAGTGCAATAACTGGCGGTACATAAAGCCTGCATTGGCGCGGTGGGGGCAGACTGATGGGGTTTTCTGCCGCAAACTGGGCCAGTGCGGCCGCACTGACTACGGCTTCTGGTCTTGATTTCAAAATGATCGGCTTCGGTGTCAATGCTCAGTGAGTGTCCGTTGGCTCACAGACATGGCTGATGTTGAGCACGTACGGTGTGGCTTATCAGCTGAGGCGGCTGCCTCACGGTTGTGCCGTGGTTATACAAGCGTAAATCTTTGTAACGATATGCCGCTGATGCCAACACCGAACAGCGACCCCGTTAGGCGCGCACAAGCGGCATGTCGGCCCACCGAGTGGTGTAGTGGGGTGTGCGGTGGTCCTGCCGCATATCCCAGCTGCGCGTTGCAGCCGGTAACCCAGTACTGCCAAGCACAACTGTTTTTTTACCGAAGCGGACGTTGAGCCGGTCCAAGGTCTGCATCAAGTGACCTTGATCAGGTAGCACCTCATCTTCGAGCAGCAACTCGCCTTGCTGTACATGCACCGGCTGCAAGTCGAGCAGCATGACGCCCGCTTTGGCGAAGTTGTAGCCGGGTTGATAAATGCTTTTCAGGCCGACAATGACCGCCGCCACGAGCTGCCTGGTGTCGGCGGTAGG
Organism: Burkholderiales bacterium; assembly: GCA_947458895.1. GTDB lineage: Bacteria > Pseudomonadota > Gammaproteobacteria > Burkholderiales > Burkholderiaceae_C > CANHBY01. The sequence continues at coordinate 2,440 of CANHBY010000202.1, forward strand.
TCGGTGCAGGGGCACAGTAGCTGCTCTTGAATACTGAGGCTGGCCACGTCGAAAGGGACTCGTGCGAATGAACGTTTGGACCGAGCTTGCCAAGCCGTTTTGCTTGCGCAGCTTGATGGCTGCACGGCTGGCAAATTCGCTGACCGCTTCGATCAAAGCCTGGAGCTCCGTCACTGGTTGCCCGAACGACCGGGTACACGCAATTTCTTGTTTGTTGGGCGGCGCATCTTCGAGTGCAATGCACGCCAGGCCGTTGAGTTCGAGCACAGTGCGCTCGAGGACGACAGACCATTTTCGGCGGACCAGGGCTGGGTCGAGCCGGGCCAGCTGCAGGGCGTTGGTGATGCCACCATCGGCGAGTTGCGCTGTCAGCTGACGACCGACGCCCCAGATGTCTGAGGCAGGCGTCAAGGCTAACAAAGCCTCGAGTTCCAGTTTGGGTAAAACGCCCAGATGGCAGACACGGGCGTGGTGAGTGGGGTAGCTGCCGGGCTTTCTCTCAGCAGACTTGGCGATGTGATTGGCCAGTTTGGCCAAGGTTTTGGTAGGGCCCATACCAATGCAGCTTGGAATTCCGGTCCACCTCAAGATACGTTCGCGCATGTGCAGGCCTCGTGCGACCAGGTCACCGCGCACACTGGTCAAATCGACGAACGATTCATCGATGCTGTAGACCTCATGCTGCGGGCCAAAGCCAGCGACGAGGCTGGCCACCCGATCACTCATGTCCGCATAGAGGGCATAGTTCGAGCTGAGCGCCACGAGCCCAGCGGTTTGTGCCAGGTCGCGGATCTCAAACCAGGGTGCGCCCATTTTGATCCCCAGGGCCTTGGCTTCATCGCTGCGCGCCACGGCGCAACCATCGTTGTTGCTCAAGACGACCACAGGGCGAGCGTTGAGAGAGGGGCGGAAAATCCGCTCACATGAGACATAAAAATTATTGAGATCGACGAGAGCCATCATGACGGCATATCCTTGATTGCACGTGTGACGACGCCCCATATCTCGACCGTTTGCCCATCTACGGGCACGATGTCTGGATAAGTGGGGTTCGCAGCTTGCAGTTTGATCCGCGATCCTCGCTGCCACAGGCTTTTGATCGTGAATTCGCCATCCACAACAGCCACCACGACGTGGCCATGGCAAGGCCGTATCGCACGATCCACAAGCACAACATCGCCGTCATCAATGCCCGCATCTCGCATCGAACTGCCACGCACACGCATCAAGAACGTGGCTTGAGGGTGCTTGATGAGGATTTCATTGAGGTCAATGCGTTTGTGTGCGTGCTCCTCAGCAGGCGAAGGAAAGCCTGCGCTGATGGCGTAGTCGATAGACAGAACCATGACAGGGCAGGGAAGAATGGAATGAACGGAGGAACGCATACTGTAAATATATACAGTATTTGGTGGAAAAATCTAGAAAAATGCGTGATAAAACGGACGTGGTACTGCGCCCGAACCCTCTAAATTTCCAGAGACCCCCGATGAGGCCTTTCAGTAAGATTCGTGTGAAAACCGGCCACTTCGGGGCACTCGTGCGTATTTCAGCGAACGTGGACGCTGTTTCAGCGTGAACGTGGGCGATGGGGGTGACGAAGACGTGGTTGGGAGCTTCAATGAGGTTTGATCTACTGCCACGAGGCGATGCCAGCTAGCAGCCTGTCGGACTTGGGGCGTCGAAAGCGAAAATCAGC
>CANHBY010000203.1 GCA_947458895.1 Burkholderiales bacterium
CCCCACACCTTTTCCAGGGCCTCACTCACCTCGCCCACTGTCGCACGCAAGCGCATCGCTTCAATCGACAGGGCCAGCAGGTTGCCTTGGCTCGAATCATTGGAGGCAGCGCAGGTGGTCAGGGCCTCGAGGGCTTGCTGAACGGCTGCGGCATTGCGTTGCGATCGAACGGCGTGCAGGCGAGCGATTTGATTTTGTCGCACGGCCACATTGTCGATGTCCAAGGTCTCGATGGGGGCTTCCTCGGGCAGCTTGTATTTGTTGACGCCCACAATCACGTCTTGGCCCGAGTCAATGCGCGCCTGCTTCTGCGCCGCACTGGCCTCAATTTGCAACTTGGCCCAGCCACTGCCCACGGCTTTGACCATGCCACCTCGTGCATCGACCTCTTGAATGATGGCCCACGCTTTGTCAGCCATCTCTTGGGTCAGGGACTCCATCATGTAGCTACCGGCCCAAGGGTCGATGACGTGTGGGATATGGGTTTCTTCTTGGATGATGAGCTGGGTATTGCGCGCGATACGGGCACTGAACTCCGTGGGCAGAGCAATGGCCTCATCCAGCGCATTGGTGTGCAGGCTTTGGGTGCCCCCAAACACAGCAGACATGGCCTCAATGGTGGTACGGACCACGTTGTTGTAGGGGTCTTGCTCCGTGAGGCTCCAGCCCGAGGTTTGGGTGTGCGCCCGCAGCATCAGACTCTTGGGGTTTTGAGCTCCAAACTCGCTCATGATGCGCCACCACAGCAGCCGCGCAGCGCGCAGCTTGGCCACTTCAAGGTAGAAGTTCATGCCGACCGCCCAGAAGAAGCTCAGGCGGCCCGCAAAGGCATCCACGCCCAGACCTCGAGCCATCGCGGTTTTCACATAGTCTTTGCCATCGGCCAGTGTGAAGGCCAGCTCCAGCGCCTGGCTGGCACCCGCCTCTTGCATGTGGTAGCCCGAGATCGAGATCGAGTTGAATTTGGGCATGTAGGCGGCCGTATAGGCAATGATGTCACCCACGATTCGCATGCTCGGCTCAGGAGGGTAGATGTAGGTGTTGCGCACCATGAACTCTTTCAGAATGTCGTTCTGAATCGTTCCACTCAATTGGGCCGCCGACACGCCCTGCTCTTGCGCGGCCACCACATAGGCCGCCAACACCGGCAATACCGCGCCATTCATGGTCATGGACACACTGACCCGGTCCAGCGCGATGCCATGGAACAAAATCTTCATGTCCTCCACGCTGTCAATCGCCACACCGGCCTTGCCCACATCGCCCGTGACTCGTGGGTGATCGCTGTCGTAGCCTCGATGTGTGGCCAGATCAAAGGCCACACTCACACCCTGAGCCCCTGCGGCCAAGGCCTTGCGATAGAACGCATTGGAGGCCTCCGCAGTAGAGAACCCGGCATATTGGCGAATGGTCCAGGGGCGCACCGCGTACATGGTGGCCTGAGGCCCTCGCACAAACGGCGGCAAGCCCGGCAAGGTGTCGGTGTGGGGCAGGCCCTCGAGGTCAGCGGCCGTGTAAAGCGGCTTGACGGCAATACCTTCTGGCGTCACCCACTTCAAAGCAGACAGATCGCCGCCAGGCGCGGAAGCCTGCGCCGCCTTTTCCCACGCGTGCAAAGCACTGGAGTTCAACAAAACGTCATCTGACATGAGGGCCCCCCGGAGGGTGGGTAAGTGAGGAGATCTTGTGTTGCTCGCATCAGGACTTTACCGCCACCGGCCTGGCATTTCACCAGCCAGCGCACAATCTCACCCTTTGCAAGCGCCAATTCCGACCATGCCAGCCGATTTGAAACGCCCCCTCATCAGCCTGATCGCCGCGGTCGCCCGTAACGGCGCCATCGGCAAAGACAATGCCCTGCTCTGGCATCTGCCCCAGGACTTGCAGCACTTCAAGCGCACCACCCTGGGCTGCCCCATCATCATGGGCCGCAAAACCTGGGACTCCATTGGGCGCCCGCTTCCGGGCCGGCACAACATCGTCATCAGCCGTGACCCGGCCTGGCAGGCCCCAGGGGTCTCCCCAGCCAGCAGCCTGTCGCACGCGATGCAACTGGCCGCCGACGTGGCCAAAGTGTTCGTGATTGGCGGCGCCCAGATCTACGCTTTGGCGCTGCCACAGGCCGATGAATTGTTGCTGACTGAGGTCGACATCGATGTGGAAGGTGACACGTATTTCCCAAGCTGGAACAAGCAAGACTTCACCGAGGTCTCACGCGAAGCCCACGTGCCAGCCGATGGGCTAGCCTACACCTTCGTAACCTACCAGCGCCTGGCGTAGTGTCGTGTCAGGGCTCAAATGGGCCTTCAATGAGCCATCAATAAAGGCACGGTCATTGAACCCAAAAGGGTTCGGGTGACGCCGCCCAGCACCCACTCGCGGGCCCGGCTGTGACCATAAGCGCCCATGACGATCATGTCTGAGCCCAAATCGGCGGCCAGAGAGAGTATTTGCTCCCCCACATGCTGCTTGCCTCGGCCGTGCTGGTGAAACACTGCCGAGACATCGTGTTGTTTGAGAAACCGTTGCAACTGAACCGTGGGGCTGGGTTCGTGAGGCTCGGCATCTGACTCGCTGTGCCACGTCGCCACGTGCACCTTGTCTGCAGTTTGCATAAAGGGCAAGGCTGCGGTAAGGGCGCGAGCGCTTTCACGGGTTTCCTTCCAGGCCACCAAAATGTTTCGGCCGGGCCTATGCGACACGCCCACATAGGGCACCACCAAGGCCGGTTTTCCACTGAGCACCAGCACCGATTCGACCCAATTGTTTGGCAGGTCGGGCTTGTCTTCGCTTTCAGGCTCGTTTTGCCCCAAGACCATCAGGTCGCAGGTCCATGATTGACGAACAAGCTCACGCACCGGTTCACCGTGCGCCTGAAGCCACTGTGAAACCGCCTGGCTGGACAAGGGTGATTTGGCAAACAGGTCTTTGGCAGTTTGCAGGCGCTGAACCTTATATTGCTGCATGAGTGCATACACCTCTGGCCCCACCGTGAAGGTGTAGGGATAGCTTACCGACGCAGGCAACTCAGCGAACATCACCGTCACCGAGGCGTGATGTGGCTCCGCCAACTGCTGCGCCAATTTCAGGCGCTCCACGCAACGCGGCGAGGCATCCACATGCAACAGAATCGACTGAATCGGGCTCATGTAAATCTCCTCAGAAGTTCGTATCGTGGCTCACGATATTCCCTGGCTGCAAGGCGGTCCTTGACCTGAATCAAAGCGGTCGATGGTTGAGGTATCTCAAAGCCAGACAGGCCCTCTCCAACCAAGATTCGGTGGGGCTTTGGTAAGCCCCAAGTACCTGATATTGCATCTTTGGAGCCCCCCATGAAAGTTCTCTTGGCCGTCGATGGCAGCACATACAGCAAGCGCATGCTGGCCTACTTGGCTGCCCACAATGAGTTGCTCGGCGGTGACCATGAGTTCACTGCATTGACTGTTCTGCCAGCCTTGACCGCCGAAGCTGAGATCTATGCCGACCCCGTTCTGGTTCACAGGATGCACCTGGAGAAAGCGGAGTCCATTCTCCGGCCCGTGCGGGCCTTTGCCGAACAGAAAAAGTGGAAACTGGATGTGCTGATCTTGGAAGGTGACCCAGCGCGAACCATTGCGCAACACGCCGAAGGCGGTGGGTACGATCTGCTTGTCATGGGGAGCCATGGTCATGGCGCACTGGCAGGCTTGATTCTCGGGTCTGTGGCCATGCGAGTGCTGGCGCAGTGTCGAACCCCCGTTCTGTTGATTCGCTGATTCACTTGGCCACATCGAGCAGGTCAGGCCGCTACCGACCGCTCCTACGGCGCAGTCCGCGACAATCAGGCACAGACATTGTCTCTGCCTGCATTCGTCCATCTCACTGCCCATCTCATGAAAATCGCCACCTGGAACGTCAATTCACTCACCGTTCGCCTGCCCCAAGTGTTGGACTGGCTCAAGGAACACCAACCCGATGTCCTGTGCCTGCAGGAAACCAAAATCACCGACGACAAGTTCCCCCAAGATGTCTGGAAGGAGCTCGGCTACCAGGCCGAGTTCTTTGGGCAAAAAACCTACAACGGCGTGGCGTTGATCAGCAAAACGGCAGCACTGGACATCGTCAAGAACATCCCCGGCCTGCAAGACGAGCA
>CANHBY010000204.1 GCA_947458895.1 Burkholderiales bacterium
CTGGCTGCATCTTTGAGTGCCTGCCAAGTTTTGAACGCGCCACCCAAGGTTGATGTGGCCGAGCCGATTTATGTCCGGCCCAATCCGGTGGTTCCCTCCGTGGTGAACAACGGCGCCATCTTCCAGTCGTCGCAGTATCGACCTTTGTTTGAAGATCACCGTGCCAGGCTGGTCGGTGACACGCTCACGGTGCAGATTGTTGAAACTGTTTCGGCGTCACAAAGCAACTCGAGCAAGGTTGACAAGAAGGGGTCGGTGACGGGGGCGGTCACGGCGTTGCCAGGCTTGTCCGTGAACAGTTTGACAGCGCCGCGCGCAACTGTGGGAGGCAGCTCAAACAACGCTTTTGAAGGCAAGGGCAGCACCGAGAGTAGCAACGATTTTTCCGGCAACATCACCGCCGTCGTGACTGAAGTGTTGCCCAACGGGCACCTCGTGATTGCGGGCGAGAAGCAAATTGGTGTCAACCACAATGTGGATGTGCTGCGCTTTTCAGGGCAGGTCGACCCTCGTGCCATCCAGCCTGGCAACACGGTGGCATCGGCTCAAATTGCCAATGTGCGAATCGAAAACCGTGGCCGTGGTGCGCAGGCCGAAGCCCAAGGAACTGGCTGGTTAGCACGCTTCTTTTTGAGCGTTTTACCGATTTAAGTTTGATCACAATGGGTCATCATCGTGAGAGTGACCCATGGACAAGACCGAGAAGTTTTTGCGTGCTTTGATCGTGCTGGCCACCATGTTGGTGGGCTCAGGGGTGATGTTGCCGCAATGCGCTCAAGCAGTACGAATCAAGGAAATTGCCTCAATTCAAGGCGTTCGCAGTAACCCTTTAGTGGGCTATGGCCTGGTGGTGGGTCTCGATGGCACCGGCGACCAAACCACCTCAGCCCCGTTTACCGCCCAAAGCATCAACGCCATGCTTCAGCAAATGGGCGTCACTGTGCCGATTGGCACCAACATGCAAGTGAAGAATGTCGCGGCCGTGATGGTCACGGCGCAGTTGCCTGCCTTTGCGCAGCCTGGGCAGGCCATTGATATCAATGTGTCTTCTTTGGGTAACTCCAAGAGCTTGCGGGGCGGCACCCTGATTGCCACGCCGCTCAAGGGCGCTGATGGGCAGGTCTATGCACTGGCCCAGGGCAATTTGATCGTTGGGGGCGCTGGGGCTTCGGCAGGCGGCTCCAAGGTTCAGGTCAACCACCTGAGTGCTGGACGCATACCCGAAGGCGCGACCGTCGAGCGCTCGGTTCCCACCCCATTGAATCAGAGCGAGTTCATGCAGCTCGATCTCAATGCCAGCGATTTCAACACCGCTCGAGCGGTCGCTAAGGCCATTAATGCACGCATCGGAAATTCGGTGGCTCATCCGGTCGATGGCCGAGTGATTCGCGTCCGCATGCCCCCGGACAGCGAGGCGAGGGTTTCTTTTATGGCTGATATTGAAAATCTGCCGATTGAGATTGCGACACCAGCCGCAAAAATCGTGATCAATGCGCGCACCGGCTCGGTGGTGATCAACCAAGCCGTCACACTTTCACCGTGTGCTGTGGCTCACGGAAATTTGTCGGTCACCATCAACGCGACGCCTGTGGTGAGCCAGCCTGCGCCCTTCTCCCAGGGGCAAACGGTCACCGCTGAGAAGGCTGAAATCACCATTCGTCAGGAGCCCGGTGCCCTTATCCAGCTGCCTGCAGGCACCAAGCTGGCAGATGTGGTGAAGGCCCTGAGTGCACTGGGTGCAACGCCCCAAGATTTGCTCGCCATCCTGCAGGCCATCAAGGCTGCAGGTGCCTTGAACGCCGAGATCGAGGTGATTTAAATGACAGCACCCAGCCAAATCAACAGCGGCCTGCATATGCTGAGTTCCAGCTCTCAAGGCCTGGCATCAGACACGCGAAGTGTGGATGCCTTGCGGTCGATTGCCTCGAAGGATCCCCAGGCCGCCATTAAGGAAACCGCCAAACAATTTGAAGCTCTCTTCATGAAGGAACTGATGAAGAGCATGCGCGAGACCAGTCTTAACTCCGGATGGCTCGACAACTCCGGCACGCAGATGGGCTCCGAGATGCTGGACACCCAGTATGCCAACATGATGACGGGCATACCTGGCGGGTTGAGTGAGGCGATTGCTAAACAGCTTCAGCGCCAACTTGGTGGGGAGCAGGATGGGTCGATGGCGCATGGCCTGCTACCCCTGGCTGGCAATCCCCCTGCGCTGCGTCCCCTTCATGGGGCTACGCCTGAAATGCGACCTTTGAAATCCGGATTTGAGCAAAGTGTGAGCCCTTCGATCGGTGCCATCGAAGAGGCGAATGTTCCGCCGCCTCCCCGCCTGTCAGGCGATCAGATTTCGGCGAAGAGCAGCACGCCCAAAGAGCTGCGCCAGGCTGAGTTTGTTCAGCGTCACGCACTGGCTGCCAAGGCTGCCTCAGTGCAAACCGGCATTCCTGCTGATTTCATGGTGGCCCAGGCTGCCCATGAATCGGGCTGGGGCCAGCGGGAAATCAAAATGCCCGACGGAAGTACCTCCTTCAATGTGTTTGGCATCAAGGCTGGCCCTCGATGGGGTGGCAAGGTCGCAGAGGTCACGACAACCGAGTATGTCAATGGGCAGGCTCACAAAGTCACAGCCAAATTCAGAGCGTATGACTCTTATGAGGCAGCATTCAAGGATTACGCTAACATGCTTAAGAGCAGTCCTCGATACAGAGGTGTCGTGGCCAACGCTCAATCGGCTGATGGTTTCGCGCAGGGCTTGCAGAAGGCTGGTTACGCCACCGACCCTGCCTATGCAGACAAGCTGACGCGTGTCATTCAAACCACCTTGCGCCTACAGCGCATGGTGAGCTGAGCGCCAGGAGGCCGTAGATGAGTTCACTCACATCCATCGGGGCCAGTGCCCTGGCTGCCAATTACGGGGCATTGCAGACGACCGGGCACAACATAGCGAATGCCAACACACGCGGCTATTCACGACAGACGGTTGAGCTCCAAACAGCATCAGGACGATTCACCGGCAGCGGGTTTTTTGGTGATGGCGTTGAGATTGCAACTGTTTCGCGCGCCCACAGCGAATTTCTGACCCGCGAGGCCTCGTTGACCACCTCATTGCAGGCTGCAGATGCAGCTCGCTCAGGTCAGCTCGAGCAGCTGGAAAAGATTTTTGGCCTGGGCGAGGCGGGCATCGGCAATTCGGCCGGCCAGTTTTTCAACGCATTCGCTGATGTCGTGAACAAGCCCCAGGACTCCACTGCTAGGCAGGTGGTGTTGTCCAAGGCGGGTGAATTGGTTACGCGGTTTCGCACGTCCGCTCAACGACTTGATGCGTTGCAAGCTGGGGTGAGCCAGGACTTGAAGGTCGCGGTCTCGTCGATCAATTCCCTGACCGCCCAGATTGCCGGTCTGAATGACAAAATCTCAATCGCCGCCAGCACGGGGCAGCAACCCAATGACCTGCTTGATCAGCGCGACCTCTCGCTGAGCAAGCTCAGTGAACTTGTCCAGGTCAGCACGGTTTCTTCTTCCAATGGCATGCTGAGCGTGTTCATGGGGGGAGGGCAGCAGCTGGTGCTGGGTCAAAGCGCGACCAAGCTGATGGCCTCCATCGACGCCTACGATCCTGCCAAGGTGCAAATTGCCATCTCGGACAATTCGGGTGAGCGGTTGCTGGACAACTACTTATTCACCGCGGGCTCGGTGTCAGGCTTGCTGCGCTTTCAGTCCAGCGATTTGACCGATGCGCGTAACTTCCTGGGCCAAATGGCATCGGCCATCAGCTACCGCCTCAATGACCAGCAGGCCTTAGGGCTTGACCTGGGGTCTGCCAGCAGTGGGGCCCCTTTGTTCTCGATTGCCGCGGGTCGTGTTCAAGCTAGCTCGGAAAACGCCATGGCCGGCGGTGTGCCTGTGGCATCCTACCTCGGGCCCAGCGGGAATCGCATCTCCAGCGTCAGCATGACCGTGACCCAAGCAGCCGAGCTGCGTGCCAGTGACTATGAGCTGGTGGTTCCGCAAGGGGGGGGGGCAGGCCCCTATCAACTCACCCGCCTGAGCGACAACTTGACCCGCTCTGTGAATTCTGGCGATGTCATTGACGGCTTCACGCTCAATATTGAACC
>CANHBY010000205.1 GCA_947458895.1 Burkholderiales bacterium
ATGAACTGGTCAATGGATTCCAGATTTTTCGGCATGATGTCGGTGAGCTGGGGATCAGCCTAGTGTCGTGTCAGGGCTCAAATGTCGTTTGATCGCGCCGCCATCAAGCCCGCTGGCTAGGGCGTGTTCGGAAAGTCCTCGCCAGCCATAAAACGGTCTCTTGAAGTGATCTGCGGCGTTGCAAATGCTCGCAATACCTACTGGTATTGCTGTGCTTTGCGCCTTGCAGCTCACTCCAATAGACCATTTTCTGCCCGACGACGACCTTCCGAACACGCCCTAGGCGCCACTGGAGGCACAAGCTTGGGCTATGACGACGAGAAACAACGACGCCATCGGGTTTGCGGGCCAGCGAGCAAGCGGCATTTCAGCCTTGACGCGACACTGGTGCAGTGTTTTGCTCTTGATGGAACAAATGCAAGCGATGCATTTTGGGGCCGGGCAGGGCGCAAACCACAGCTACGGTCGACAGCAGCGCAGGTAGTCAGTGCCAGCAAACTCACTCGAAGGCCAAGCGCTGCTGGGCCACCACAGCCTTGTAGCTCGCCAACTCAGACCTGATCTGCGCCGCAAACTGCTCTGGCGAGCTGCCGACTACCACGTAGCCACTTTCCTCGATCCGCCTGCGAACCAGCGGGTCTTCCAGCGTTTTCTTCGCCGCAAAATAAACTTTCTCGACGACATCACGAGGCAAACCCTTGGGCCCCACCAGGCCGTAGTAGGCCATGCGATTCACAGGCTCCAGACCGACCTCTTTGAACGTCGGAATGCTCGGCAGAAAAGCCAATCGGTTGGGCGACGCCACCACCACCGGCATCAACCTGCCCTCCTTGATGAACGGCAGTGCCGAAGGCACGTTGTCAAAGATGATCGGGATTTGGCCCGTCACCGTGTCGCTCAGGCCAGGCCCTGAGCCGCGGTAAGGAACGTGAAGGATGAAAGTCCGGGTCAGAGTTTTGAAGAGCTCTGTCTGCAGATGGCCCACGCTCCCCGAACCAGAGCTGGCATAGGAATACCGGCCAGGATTTTTCTTGATCTCCGCCAAAAATTCAGCGTAGGTGCGCGCCGGAAATGATGGGTGAACAGCGATCAGATTGGGCGTGGCGGCCAAATTGATGATGGGCGTCAGGTCGGTCGCGGGGTCGTAAGGAATTGTCGGGTTGATGGCCGGGTTGGTCGCAGTTGTGGATGCAGTGGCCAGACCCAAGGTGTGCCCATCAGGTGCCGACTGAATCAACTCCATCGAGCCCACCACACCCCCGCGCCCCGGCTTGTTCTCCACCATGATCTGCCGCCCCAAATGAATAGAGAGCTTTTCGGAGATCAGGTGGGCCACGATGTCCGTCGTTCCGCCCGGGGAAAACGGGACCACCAACCGCACAAACCTAGAAGAAGAAGCCTGCGCCCACGCTTTACCACAGCCTCCCATGGGCAACAGGCCCGCACCAGCGACCAGAATAGATCTGCGAGACAGCATCGAGAATTCTTTCATCCTAAAAACCGCAGTTGGACGTGGGTGAGTGATGCCAGCGAGCGAAACCCATCGCGAGTGAGCAGGCCTGGGTCGGGCTGCTATACCGGAGGACACAAAGGCTGTATTTTCAAGCTGTTTCGCCCTCCCGACAACGTCGGTTTGTGCGTACGAGCAAACGCTATTCAGCGAAAAGCTTAGGGCGTGTCATCAATCATCTGACCCCTGAGGCTTCCAATCGGCCCAAGCCGTCAAAGCCTCGCGAACCGTCTGTACCTGAATGCTGACGGTGTCTTCGATCTCCAGCCCATAGCCACCTGCCATGGAGACCGCAACGGGTATGCCACGCTCAACCGCAAAGGCGAACACCCTGCGGTCACGCTCTTGCAGACCTTGCGCTGTGAGGCCCAGTCGGCCCAGACGATCACCCTGATAGGGATCTGCACCGGCCAGATAAAAAATCAAATCAGGGCCACCACCAACATGCCTCTTGATCAACGCACACAGAGCTTCGTCCAGAGCAGCCAAGTAGGCATCGTCCTGACAACCATCAGGCAGTTCGACATCAAGATCGCTGGGCTCCTTGCGAAATGGAAAATTGTTTTGTCCATGCAAGGACAACGTGAATACGCTCGGATCATTTTTGAAAATACAAGCCGTGCCGTTGCCCTGATGCACATCCAAATCTACCACCGCGATGCGCATCACATCGGTACGCCGAGTTCGCAATACCTCGGCCTGCATTAACCGAGCAGCCACAGCAACATCATTGAAAACACAGAACCCAGAACCCTTCTCGGCACTGGCGTGATGAGTACCCCCCGCCAGGTTCACAGCAACCCCCTCCTTCATGGCAGCGCGCGCCGCAGCAATCGTGGCTCCCACAGACCGGCGCGAGCGCTCAGCCATCTGCGGCGTCCAAGGAAAGCCGATCTCTCGTTGCTGTGTTGTAGTCAGGCTCCCCTCCAAAACAGCACAGACATACTCGGGCGCATGGGCCAGCGCCAACTCACCCGGCATGGCAGCAGGCGCCTCGTGCAGCCTGACACCCGTCATCTCGGCCGCCACACGATCATGCAGCCGCTTGTACTTCTCCATGGGAAATCGATGCCCTGGCGGCAAAGGCAAAACAAAATTGTCGGAATAAAAAGTCAACACAAAACAGGTCCAGGCAGGGTGAGGCAGGGGGTTATCAAAGAGCCCCGACCAAAAATGTTGTCTAATCGCGGGTTGGCGCGGCAACTTGGATGAAGTTGTCACAGTGGTGAAAGTCGATTGGCAGTCTCAAGGATCTCTCCTCCGCTGAACACTCGACTCCAAGGCTGTATCTGGCGTGCCAAGCTTGTTGTAAAAATGCTGTATCAACTCCCTCGGGGCGTCATGGTTTGGAGCATGAGAGTTCTCTGCCACCTTCCGATACCCCAATTGGAAACGACACCGGAAAATGCTGCAAAGCAGCAAATTTTTCTTGCGTTGTCTCAGGAGCTGTTTATACTCTCGCTTTATGGTGCGGTGCATCAAAATTGCCTCACCAGACTGACCAACAACCCACCCAGGAGATCCCTTTCATGTTGACCGCTGAACAAATCGTCGCCGCCCACAAAGCCAATGTCGAGACCCTTTTTGGCCTGACCCACAAGGCTTTTGAAGGTGTTGAGAAGCTGGTTGAGCTGAATCTCCAAGTTGCAAAGGCTGCCGTCGGCGAAGCCGCTGAAGCCACCCGTGCAGCCCTGGCTGTCAAAGATGCACAAGAGCTGTTCGCCCTGCAAAGCGGCCTGATGCAGCCGGCCGCCGAAAAGGCAGCCGCTTACAGCCGTCACATCTATGACATCGCTGCGTCCACCAACGCCAGCATCACCAAGGCTGTGGAAGAAACCACTGCCGAATCACAGCGCAAGGTGATGGCCTTGATCGACACCGCCGTCAAGAACGCGCCTGCTGGCACCGAAAACGCCGTGGCACTGGTGAAGTCTGCTGTTGCTGCTGCCAGCAACGCTTACGAAAGCGTTCACAAAGCCGCCAAGCAAGCTTCTGATGTTGCTGAAGCCAACTTTCAAGCCATGACCGCTACCGCTGTCAAGGCCAGCCAAAACGTGACCAGCAAAGCCAAGCGTGCCGCCTAAGCTTTGTTAAGGCTCAGTTTCTGAGCTGACTCACCCAGAAGGGGGCGGTTTACCGCCCCCTTCTGCTATTGGAGCGAGCCTTTCCTGAAGGGCGCCTGTTAGCCCGTCGGGTTGAGGGGCTTTTTTATAATCGATCGTGCGGCCCCCCAAAGCTCGGAGCGCGCGCACCGCCCGCTATTGCGCCGTATTACCATTGCTTATTTCGCCCAAGCATATTCAACCAACAAATAAGTACTTCTTGGCTGCAAAGAGAAGTTCTACAGTTCGGTTCCTGGGCTCTACTACGGCATCAGCATGTACGTTTACACAGAATTCGATCAACGCTTCGTCCGTCAGCGCGCGGCTCAGTTCCGCGACCAACTGCAACGCAATCTCTCCGGTGAGTTGAGCGACGATGAGTTCCGCCCTCTTCGGTTGCAAAACGGCTGGTACGTCCAACGCCATGCGCCGATGCTGCGCGTGGCAGTCCCCTATGGTGAGTTGAATTCCAAGCAACTGCGTG
>CANHBY010000206.1 GCA_947458895.1 Burkholderiales bacterium
GAATTTCGCACACGAACCCCATCACCTTTTGGGTGAAAGCGCTACGCACCCGAGTGGGCAGCGCTGCGGCGCGCTGGCGGCGTTGCTCCGCCTTGCGGGCACGAGCCCGCTGCGTTGTCGCGCCTTGCCAGCACACCGCAGCGCTGCCCACTCGGGCGCGTCCAACTGCAGTTTTTAGGTTTATCAAGTCACCGGGTTCGAGGGTCTCAGCCTCACCCCCCAAGCCTCCCCGATTCATTTCCCTCGTTTTTCTCCAGTTCAAAGAGTCTATCTATGAAAATTCACGAGTACCAAGGCAAAGAAATCCTGCGCCAATTCGGCATTCCTGTGCCCCGTGGCTACCCCGCGTTCAGCCTGCTGGAAGCCAACGAAGCTGCGCAAAAACTGGGTGGTCCGGTTTGGGTGGTGAAGGCCCAGATTCATGCGGGTGGCCGCGGCAAGGGCGGCGGCGTGAAGCTGGCCCGTTCCCTGGACGACGTCACGAAGCTCGCTGGTGAAATTTTGGGCATGCAGCTCAAGACTCATCAAACGGGCCCTGAAGGCCAAAAAGTTCGCCGCCTGCTGATTGAAGAAGGCGCCGACATCAAAAAAGAATATTACGCCGCCGCCGTGACCGACCGTGGCACCCAGAGAGTGGCCATCATGGTCTCCAGCGAAGGGGGCATGGACATCGAAGAAGTGGCCCACGCGACGCCTGAGAAGATCATCAAGGTCTTCGTGGATCCTGCCACCGGCCTGACCGACGCCCAGGGTATCGAGCTGGCTAATGGCATTGGCGTTCCCGAAGCCTCCCAGGCCCAGGCCATTGATGTCTTCAAAAAGCTTTATCAGTGCTACATGGCCACTGACGCCAGCTTGGCCGAGATCAACCCCCTGATCTTGGAAGGCAACGGCAACATCAAGGCCCTCGACGCAAAGTTCAACTTCGATTCCAACGCGCTGTTCCGTCACCCCGAGATCGTGGCTTACCGCGACCTCGACGAAGAAGACCCCGCGGAAATCGAAGCCAGCAAGTTCGACCTCGCCTACATTCAGCTCGACGGAAACATCGGCTGCTTGGTCAACGGCGCAGGCCTGGCCATGGCCACCATGGACACCATCAAGCTCTTCGGCGGCGAGCCTGCCAACTTCCTCGACGTAGGTGGTGGCGCCACGGCCGAGAAGGTCACCGAAGCCTTCAAGATCATGCTCTCCAGCCCCAAGGTCAAGGCCATTCTGGTGAACATTTTCGGCGGCATCATGCGCTGCGACACCATCGCCGAGGGCGTGATCACCGCCTGCCGCGCCGTGAACCTCAAGGTCCCCCTCGTTGTGCGCATGAAGGGCACCAACGAAGACCTGGGCAAGAAGATGCTGGCTGACTCAGGTCTGCCGATCATCAGCGCTGACACCATGGCCGAAGCTGCGCAAAAAGTCGTAGCCGCCGTCAAGTAAATCGGGCGCCGCCCCGCAAGGAAATACACATGTCGATTCTTATCAACAAAGACACCAAAGTCATTACCCAAGGCATCACTGGCAAGACGGGTCAGTTTCACACCCGCATGTGCCGTGACTACGCCAATGGCAAAAACTGTTTTGTGGCCGGCGTCAACCCCAAAAAGGCTGGCGAAGACTTCGAAGGCATTCCTATCTACGCTTCTGTCAAGGAAGCCGCCAAAAATACGGGTGCTACGGTCAGCGTGATCTATGTGCCTCCTGCTGGCGCAGCGGCTGCCATCTGGGAGGCCGTTGAGGCTGACCTGGATCTGGCCATTTGCATCACCGAAGGCATCCCCATTCGCGACATGCTCGAACTGCGCAACAAGATGAAGCAGAAGGAAGCTGCAGGCGGCAAGCAGACCCTGCTGTTGGGCCCTAACTGCCCTGGTCTGATCACGCCTGACGAGATCAAGATCGGCATCATGCCCGGCCACATTCACCGCAAAGGTCGCATCGGCGTGGTCAGCCGTTCTGGCACCCTGACCTATGAAGCTGTGGCTCAATTGACCGAAATCGGTCTGGGGCAGTCCAGCGCTGTGGGCATTGGTGGCGATCCGATCAATGGCCTCAAGCACATCGATGTGATGCGCATGTTCAATGATGATCCCGAAACCGATGCCGTCATCATGATCGGCGAAATCGGGGGTCCTGATGAAGCCGAAGCAGCTCGCTGGTGCAAGGCCAACATGAAGAAGCCTGTGGTCGGCTTCATCGCTGGCGTGACGGCCCCTCCGGGCAAACGCATGGGCCACGCCGGCGCCTTGATTTCCGGTGGCGCTGACACGGCCGATGCCAAGCTCGAAGTCATGGAAGAGTGTGGTTTTACCGTGACCCGCAACCCCTCTGAAATGGGCCGCTTGCTCAAAGGTTTGATCGGCTAAATCCGAGGGTCTAGTGTCGTGTCCCGCGCTAGCGGGGTAAAACAGGGAGTCAGGCTTCGAGTCTGACTCCCTGTTTGTATTTTTGAGGTTGATGCTCTGTGCTGGTAAACCCGCGATTAGCAGTGAAACCGTGGCGGCCAAACGCCGAATTGGGGTTGCCGAGCCCGGAGTATTTGATTTTGTCGCCACCTGATTTGGCGCGACCCTTGTGAACATGGCATGCTTTGGCTAAAGATCCGACAGTGCTCGTATCGGGTCGAACCAGTGGGTACGCCAGAGGCGGATGGAGGCCCGTGCGGCACGCCCTGGCAACGGTGTCCCCCAAGGAGGATGGATCACTTGAACATGGACGAAATCGTGCGGGTGACGGCCGTGGTTTTGTGGCTCCTGCCTTTGCTGTTGGTCGCGGCTTGTGTCGGGAAAGTCTTGCCGCGCCTGAAACCCCAGGGCATGGTGGTGGTGACACTCGTTGTGGCAGTTGCGCTGTGCTTGCTGGGCTTCAAGGGCGCCACCTCGATGGGTGTGGAATTATGGTTGTGCGTTTGTGCTTTGGTGCTTGTACAGTTGGGGTGGGCATGGCGCCGCCATTCGCTGAAGGCTCACGCTCGCTCGGCTGAGGCCAGGTATTTGACCGCCCAAGTCGCATCACCTGCGCCGGTTGCTGCATCAGCCGAGGCCCAGGGCCTCCGCCCTGCCCCGGCGCCAGCCAAGTCGCAGCCGCGGCCAACCTCGGTCGGGCATTTCAAGATCGTGTGTGAAATCGGCCAAGGTTCCATGAGCACGGTGTATCTGGGTGTCGACCCCTCGGGGCGCCAGGTGGCCATCAAAATGCTGGCACTGGGGCGCGAATTCGAGGGTGATGCGCTGAAGGAGGCGCATCACCGATTCATTCGTGAGGCTGAAACCGCGGCTCGACTCCACCATCCCGACATCGTGAGCGTGTGCGATTCGGGCGAGGATGCTGGCTTGGCCTACATCGCGATGGAGTGCCTTTCAGGCCATGATCTACAGACCTGGACTCGCCCAGGAAACCTGTTGCCGCTGAACAAGGTGCTCAAGATCGTGGCGCGTGTGGCTGATGCGCTGGCTTATGCGCACAGCCAGGGCGTGGTCCACCGAGATGTGAAGCCAGCCAATGTCATGGTTGATCTGGTTCAAGACACCGTGAAGGTGACCGATTTCGGGATTGCCCACGTCGCAGACTCTCAACGCACGCGCACCGGGATTGTTTTGGGAACGCCCTGTTTCATGTCTCCCGAGCAAATGAGCGGTGGGCGTATTGATGGCCGTTCGGACATTTACTCACTCGGTGTAATGTTGTTTCAGCTGCTGACGGGGCGGCTGCCCTACGAGGCTGAGTCGATGTCCCGGATGATGTATTTGATTGCCAACGAGCCCGCGCCCGATGTGCGTTCTATCAGGCCGGAGGTGCCTGAGGCTTTGGCTAACGTCGTGGCGCTGGCCCTCGTCAAGCAGGCCGAGACCCGTTACGCCGATGGGCATCAGATGGCGTCTGATCTGCGGGCCATCGAATCATGGATTGCCACCTGATTGCGCCATCGGCTAGCAGCCTGTCGGACTTGGGGCGTCGAAAGCGAAAATCAGCCCCAGCGAGGCCAGTTTTTGCCGGGTTTGCAGGCCCATAGCTCAGCTATGGGCCAAAAAGACGGTGAAAAATGGGGCGCTGCGGCTGATTTGCAGCCGACGAC
>CANHBY010000207.1 GCA_947458895.1 Burkholderiales bacterium
GCTTCCACAAAGGCGGGTCTCCCAAGCCTTTGGCTTGGTACAGGGCACGATAAAGCAGCTCGATTTTCGCAGCAGATCCCCGGTGGTCTGGGGCGGCATTCGCCACAACCCAGTAAAGCTTGGCCGCAAACTTTTCAAAGGTCTTCTTGTCTGGTGCAGAAAGTGCTTTCGAATAGTATTCTTGTGCTTTTGGAAAAACTACGTCGCGAACTTCAGTCGGCGCCGTGTGGAACATCGCATTTAAATAGCCGTTAAAATTTATATCGCCGTGGGCTGCAATAATTAAATTTAACTCCGTTCTTCCCGCGCCAGGAGCCAAAACAGGGTAAGAAACAGTAACGCCACCATAAATGTTGGGATCAAGCGCCGCACCCTGAATTTGTATTAATTTTTCTGCAACGTATGAATATCTCCCATGGAAATATGTCTTGAACGAATCGTCCGGCGGCATCAACGAAGGCTCCCTTATGCGCCCCCACCCAGCAGGAGCATTAACTTTTTTGTATAATGGCTCACCATACTTAGAACTATATTTCCAAATATCTGAAAAACTTGAAAAATCACCCCTCAAAATACCCATACTCAAGTCATTCTTGCTCTCATAAAACCTCAAGCCATATTCGTTTTGGCCTGCGATTATTTCCTCGATGGCTTGATTTTTTTGAATGGGCCAAACCACAACACCTGTAAGATCTTTTTCGAATTTTGTTGCTCCATGTGGTTCGCCATCGGTAATATGCGCAAGGGACACCACAGGTTGTGTTGCACTTGGAGCTGGAGTTTCTAGTGAATCAGGTTTCTGGTTGGTAATGCTTTTAGATGTAAAAGCTAAAACTTTTTGAGTAATTTCGACATCGGAGCTGTCGTTTTCCGAATTGGTCCCATTTTTGCTCGGACCGGTAACTGGTGATGTCCCCAACTGCGTACTCCTCTTTTTAACGTCGGCTGCGCCCTAGAGCGTGTCATCAATCATCTGAACCCTGCGTGGACGGCACAAAGGGCGCAATCGAGGCGCAAAGCGCAGACGTGGTGGTACCCACGTTGAGCATTTGCAACGCTGAGTGCGCCCTTTGTGCCGTCCACCCGAAGGGCTGGCGCTGTAAAGAGCCCAGCGCAGGGGTCAGATGATTGATGACACGCCCTAGCGCCTAATGGTTAGATCTTTGCTTTTTCTGCGTTCTTTGTGTTCCCCCGATTTAGGGGGCACCCCACTGATCGCGGGTTGGACCAACCCCTCGGCGTCGGTCCCCGAATCGCTACCAAACGGTAGTGACGCACCAAACGACCATAGGGACAAGGCATGACGGGCTGGGAACCTCTTCAAGACTCCCTACATCCTACTTTCAAGTCGGCACGACAACGGCGCGATAGAGTTGCAGGACCAACTTGCTATACCGCTGATCATCGGAAAAGCAGTATTCAACCGGTATCAGTGAGACCACCAGAGCGACTAAGGAACCTCAACGGAAAAACCGCCCCGCCTGATACGGCTCACCCATCGACCAGGTCTGGTAGCCCACCGAAAGACACATCGGCAGCCCTCAGCTGGCCATAGGGGTCGGTACTCCATGGGGCCGTCTCAATGACCATCACCCAACTTAGACAGAGACTCTACCGCCTGCAGGACCTGCTCTGCTTGCTCCACCAGCAGATGCCCCTCGGTCTCAGCCAAGCGTTGCAGCCTGCGAAGAGCATTGATGCGACTGAGGGAGTAGCGGTGCATCAGCACACCCACTGCCATGGCGACACACTGGGGCATCGGCTGCGGCTCATGGGTTGATGAGGCATTTTCTGTGGGGCCGCTCTGCCTTGATGTATGCGACTGAACTTGACCCACAGCATTGTCTACAGCCGGCACGATCTGGCGAATGTCGAGCGGCTTGACCAAATAAGCCACAGCACCGAGGGCCTTGACCTGTTTGAGCGTGGCCTCATCCGAGAAGGCAGACAAAAACATGAAGGGGATTTGGCAATAGTCGCGCAGGTAGGCGGCCACATCAAAGCCGCTTTTACCTTCCATGCGGATATCAAGCAACGCGAGCAGCGGCTTGTGTTGGCGGGCGATCAGGATGGCATCGTCGCCATTGTCGGCATCGAGCACTTCGTAGCCCGCCTGTGACAAGCCCTGGACCAGGGTGACCAGAACAAGCCGGTCATCATCGACGACGAGAATTTTGCCTTTGCTGCTCATGATGCGACCTCAGGTTTTCAAGAACTCGATACGCAAGAGCTTACTCTTGCCAAAGACTCACGCAGGGCGGTGAGAGTGCCACGCTGGCGACCACCTGCGCGCCCGATTGTTCCAACTTGAGTTGGGCGTTTCGGCGCGGCATCAGCGCTCGCACCAATCCGAGGCCTGACACGCCACCCGGCACGTTGCTCAGTATGAAGCCCAGCGGCAAGTTGGCAGTATTTGAAATCACAATCTCGACGCCGTCGGGACCATCGGCCACAAAGTAGCAGTTGACTGCGTCTTCAGGGTTTTTGGCGCTGTGTTTGATGGCGTTGGTGAGCAGTTCATTGACCGTCAAGGCAATCGGGATGGCCTCGGCCTCAGGCAGCACCCACAGTGGCGCTGAGTCGCCTGTGGCCTCGAAATGGATGGGTCGGCCAAATGTGCGCTGAACAGAACCGGCAATGGCCTCCAGCACGTTCACCAAACGCAAGGGCCCGATGACGCCAACCTGCAATCCATACACCTGGGCAATGGCCTGTACTTGGCCCACCACCTCAAAGATCACGGAAGCCACTTCAGGCTTGCGCTGGGCAATTTGCTGCAGCAAGCCTGCCACGCCTTGAAGGTTGTTCTTGATGCGGTGATGGACCTCGCGCACCAGCATCTCGCGTTGGGTGATGGCAGCATCGAGCTTGGCCTGTTGGGCCTCTTGCTGCTCGGTGATGTCGGAGGCGACCAAGAGCAATTTGTCTGCGCCGTGGCCGGGCGAGGCCAGCGGCAGATAGCGAGCATCCCAGGTTCGCAGCTCGCCGTTGGAGGTGATGCGGTATTCACGCTGTGTCAGGTGGCCGCTGGCCAGTGCTGCACGCATGTCGGGCTCCAGCGTAGCCGCCATGTCTGGGGGATAAGCCTCAGATAAACCCAGCCCAATGCACTCGGCCACCGGACGATTCAACAGCTTGGCGGCCACGGCGTTGATTTGCATGATTCGCAAGGTGTCTGCGTCCCATAAAATGATGGCCAATGGAGCGGCCTCAATGATGAGCTGCATCGAGGCCTGGGCCTCGGCAATGCGGGCTTCCGCTTGGCGGCGTTGCTCAATATCGAGCAAAGCGTAGGTGAGTTGCCGTCCCGAGGTGTCGCTGCTGGTGACGACCGCATTCCCGACGATCCAGAACTCGCGCCCGTCCCTCGCCTTGACCTTGCATTCGAAGGTTTCCGCTTCGCCCTCCACCAGCTCCTCAAGGTATCGGGTGCGACGGAAGGGGTGATCTTCATCGGGTGTGGCCACCGTGCTGATCGGCTGATTTACAAAATCAACGAGATCGCCGCCAAACATTCGACACGCCGAGCGGTTCATCCACTCAATGCCTGTGGGCCCGACGGTGACGATCCCAACCAGAACGGAGTCCAAAATGGAGCGGGTCCGTTTGGACTGTATGGCCACAATTTTTTCGGCTCGGTGACGCGCGTCAACATTGACATAGGAAGCAATGAAACCGGCCGAGGGATTGTTGGGCGCAACCAATCGGTTGCTGACCTGAACCCACAAAAGCCGCCCATCACGCCGACACAGTGGCTGCTCACCCACCAAGAGACGCTGCCCGTTCAGGGTCTGGGCGCCTGGCGGCTCGGACACAAAAAGCTGGCCGAGGTTCAACTGGGTGAGCTCCTCGGCTGAATAACCTGACATTTCAGACAAGGCATCGTTGGCTCGCTCGATGGCATCATTGCGAACAAAAGCGATGCCCACGGCTGACAGATTGAACATCAACTCGCGGTCTCGGGCCAAGACCTCGAGCTCGATCTGTTGCAGCTTCAAGCGCGTGATGTCGGACAGCAAAGCGATGGCTTCGA
>CANHBY010000208.1 GCA_947458895.1 Burkholderiales bacterium
AGGTCCATGTTCAGTCCCTGATCGCTGCCTACCGGTTCCTGGGCTCCCGTTGGGCCGACCTGGATCCCCTCAAGCGCCACGAGCGCCCCCGCATCCCTGAGCTTGAGCCGGCCTTTTACGACTTGACAGAGTCCGATATGGACATGTCATTCAGCGCCACCAACACCTACTTCACCACCGCCGAAAACATGACCCTGCGCGACATCGTGCAGGCCTTGCGTGAAACCTATTGCGCGTCGATCGGTGCGGAGTACATGTACATCACCGAGCCGGCTGAAAAGCGCTGGTGGCAGCAGCGTTTGGAGAGCACTCGTTCAAAGGGTCAGTTCTCGAACGTGCAAAAGAAACACGTCCTGAATCGCCTGACTGCCGGTGAAGGCCTCGAGCGCTATTTGCACACCAAGTTCGTGGGGCAAAAGCGCTTTTCGCTTGAGGGTGGCGAAAGCTTCATTGCCTCGTTGGATGAAATCGTGCAACGCGCTGGTGCCAACGGTGTTCAGGAAATCGTCATTGGCATGGCGCACCGTGGCCGTCTGAACGTGCTGGTCAACACTCTGGGCAAAACACCCAAGGACCTGTTCTCTGAGTTCGACCACACCGCCCCTGAAGATTTGCCCTCGGGCGACGTGAAGTACCACCAAGGCTTCTCCAGCGATGTGTCAACTCCCGGTGGCCCCGTGCACCTGAGCTTGGCCTTCAATCCCTCGCACCTTGAAATCGTTAATCCCGTGGTGGAAGGTTCGGTCAAAGCCCGCCTTGACCGCCGTGGCGACAAAACTGGCCGCTCGGTGTTGCCCATTCTGGTTCATGGCGACGCCGCCTTCGCAGGCCAAGGCGTGGTCATGGAAACCCTGGCCCTGGCCCAAACTCGCGGCTACTTCACCGGTGGCACCGTGCACTTGGTGATCAACAACCAGATCGGTTTCACGACCAGCGACCCGCGTGACAGCCGCTCCACCCTGTACTGCTCTGATGTCGTCAAGATGATCGAAGCGCCGGTTCTACACGTGAATGGCGACGATCCCGAGGCCGTGGTCTATGCCACCCAGCTCGCGCTGGAATATCGTCAGCAGTTTGGCAAAGATGTGGTGGTTGACATCGTTTGCTTCCGCAAGTTGGGCCATAACGAGCAAGATACCCCCGCGCTCACCCAGCCGCTGATGTACAAAAAAATCACGCAGCACCCTGGCACCCGCAAGCTTTACGCTGACAAGCTGGTGGCCCAAAACGTGTTAACGGCGGAAGAGCCCGACGCCATGGTGGCCGAATACCGCGCCGCCATGGACGCAGGCAAGCACGCCATGGACCCTGTGCTGACCAACTTCAAGAGCAAATATGCCGTAGATTGGTCACCCTTCCTGGGCAAAAAGTGGACCGATTCTGCGGACACCGCTTTGCCCTTGGCTGAAATCAAGCGTCTGGCTGAGCGGATCACCACCGTGCCAGCGAACTTTAAGCCTCACACCCTGGCAGCCAAGGTGCTCGCTGACCGCGCGGCCATGGGCCGTGGCGAGGTGAACCTTGACTGGGGCATGGGTGAACACCTCGCTTTTGCTTCATTGGTGGCAAGCGGCTACCCCGTTCGCCTGTCTGGTGAAGACTGCGGCCGTGGCACCTTTACCCACCGCCATGCCGTGTTGCACGACCAGGCTCGTGAGCGTTGGGACGAAGGCACTTTCACGCCGCTCGAGCATGTGGCTGAGGGTCAGGCACCGTTTGTGGTCATTGACTCGCTGCTGTCTGAAGAGGCCGTGATGGGCTTCGAATACGGCTATGCCGCCGCTGAGCCCAACACCCTGGTGATCTGGGAAGCGCAGTTCGGCGACTTTGCTAATGGCGCCCAAGTGGTCATTGACCAGTTCATTGCCTCGGGTGAAGTCAAGTGGGGCCGTGCCAACGGCCTGACCTTGATGTTGCCTCACGGCTATGAAGGGCAGGGCCCCGAGCACAGCTCGGCGCGCCTGGAGCGCTTCATGCAATTGGCCGCTGACAACAACATGCAGATCGTTCAGCCCACCACCGCCAGCCAGATCTTCCACGTGCTGCGTCGTCAAATGGTGCGCATGTTCCGCAAGCCCATGGTGATTTTCACGCCGAAGTCTTTGCTTCGTGCCAAAGATGCCACCTCGCCACTGTCTGAGTTCACCAAGGGTGAGTTCAAGACTGTGATCGCCGAGACCAGCACCGAGGTCATCGACAGCAAGGTAAAGCGCTTGGTGGTGTGCTCCGGCAAGGTTTACTACGACCTCGTTAAAGCGCGTGCCGAGAAGAAGACCACCGAAGACGTCGCGATCATCCGCGTCGAACAGCTCTACCCCTTCCCACACAAGGCCTTCGCTGCTGAGATCAAGAAGTACCCCAACGCGACTGATCTGGTCTGGTGCCAAGACGAGCCGCAAAACCAAGGTGCATGGTTCTTCGTGCAGCACTACATCCATGAAAACATGGTTGAAGGGCAAAAGCTTGGCTATGCCGGTCGTCCGGCCTCGGCGTCTCCGGCAGTGGGTTACTCCCACCTGCACCAGGAGCAGCAGAAGTCCTTGCTTGACCAGGCTTTTGCCAAGCTGAAAGGTTTCGTGCTGACCAAGTAAAGCGTTTGGCCCCCCCAGGCGAGTGCCGCGCGGTGGGTCGGCAGCAGCTCTTGTTGCAATACCAATCCCTCTCTCTGATGGCGGCCCTGGAGCCGCCGGTGAACTGAAAGAAAACAAATGGCGATCGTTGATGTGAAAGTCCCCCAGCTGTCCGAGTCCGTGGCAGAGGCCACCTTGTTGACCTGGAAGAAAAAGCCCGGTGAAGCCGTGGCAATCGATGAAATTCTGGTTGAAGTCGAGACCGACAAAGTCGTGCTTGAAGTGCCTGCACCTGCTGCCGGCGTGTTGTCGCAAATCATCAAGGGCGACGGCGAGCTGTGCGTGAGCGATGAAGCCATCGCCAAAATCGACACCGAAGCCTCTGCCAGTGCAGCCGCTCCTGCGCCGGCCGTTGTAGCCGCTGTCGCCGCGCCTGTGGCAGCCCCGGCCTCCACCAGCAAAGCCGGCGTGGCCATGCCTGCCGCCGCCAAGCTCATGGCTGACAACAATCTGCCTGCTGGCTCTGTGGCTGGCACCGGCAAAGATGGCCGCGTGACCAAGGGTGATGTGCTGGGTGCTGTGGCCGCTGGCGCCAAGGCGCCTGCCGCTGTGCCGGCCGCCGTGACGGCAGTAGCTGCCAAGCCTGCGCTGCCCACCGTGGCTGCCCCCGTGAGCATGAACCTGGGCGAGCGCCCCGAGCAGCGCGTACCCATGAGCCGCCTGCGTGCCCGCGTGGCTGAGCGCCTGCTCCAGTCGCAAGCCACCAATGCCATTTTGACCACCTTCAACGAAGTCAACATGGCGCCCCTGATGGAAATGCGCAAGCGCTTCCAAGACAAGTTTGAAAAAGAGCACGGCGTGAAGTTGGGCTTCATGAGCTTCTTCGTCAAAGCCGCTGTGGCAGCCCTCAAGAAGTTCCCTGTGCTCAATGCCTCAGTGGATGGCAACGACATCATCTATCACGGCTACTTCGACATCGGTATAGCCGTCGGCTCACCCCGCGGCCTGGTGGTGCCCATTTTGCGCAATGCCGATCAAATGAGCTTTGCCGACATCGAGAAGAAGATCGCTGAATTCGGCCAAAAAGCCAAAGACGGCAAGCTCTCGCTCGACGACCTCACTGGCGGCACCTTCTCCATCTCCAATGGCGGCGTGTTCGGCTCCATGCTCTCCACCCCCATCATCAACCCACCCCAGTCGGCCATTTTGGGCGTGCACGCCACCAAGGAGCGTGCCGTGGTTGAAAACGGCCAAGTGGTGGTTCGCCCCATCAACTACCTGGCCATGTCCTATGACCACCGCATCATCGACGGCCGCGAAGCCGTCCTGGGCCTGGTGGCGATGAAAGAGGCTCTGGAAGATCCTGCTCGCCTCCTTTTTGATATTTAAGGCATCAAGGCCCCCCCCGAAGCGGCGTTGCCGCTTCCCCCTCAAGGGGGCGCAGCCAGCGGCCCGGCAT
>CANHBY010000209.1 GCA_947458895.1 Burkholderiales bacterium
CAAGCCGGGTTCAGTTAAGGCTGATCTTTCACGTCAAGGGAATCCGTCTGGTCGTGAAAGACAATGGTCCTGGCTTCAATGTCGACAGCGTTTACAAAGACCCCCGCCGCGGCATCGGCCTTCGCAACATGCGAGAGCGTTTGGGCTCTATCGGTGGGGCATTGGAGATTTTCTCTCGGCCCGGAGAAACCCGGCTGGTCGCGGACGTGCCCCTGTCTGCCCTCAACCGCTTTTCTCATCAACTCCCTGAGCCCCTCCCATGACACAGACTACCCGCCTGCTCATCGTTGACGACCACCACCTTGTTCGAGAAGGTCTCAAAGCCAGGCTCAGCTCGGTTCCAGGCCTCGAGGTGGTTGGGGAAGCCAGCCATGCCATCGAAGCCATGGCCATTTGCAGCACCGTCCATGTGGACCTCGTCCTCATGGATGTCGGCATGAAGGACGTTAATGGCATTGATTTGACTCAACAACTCATTGCTCAACACCCCCGCTTGCTGGTCTTGATGCTGAGCATGTATGACAACCCCGAGTATGTGAACCGCGCCATGCAGTGCGGCGCTCGCGGCTATGTGCTCAAAGACGCACCGTCGGCTGAGATCATCACGGCGATTCACACCATCATGGACGGCAAGACCTTTTTGAGCGAAGCCCTCAAAGGCAGGCCGCTTCGCGCCCAAACCCCGCGCCCCTTGCTTTCCATTCGCGAAGCCGAAGTTTTGAATTGCCTGGCCAAAGGGTTGGCCAACAAACAAATTGCCAAAATACTTGGGCTGAGCACCCGCACCGTTGAGACTCACCGGCACAACATCAAGCGCAAGCTGAAGCTCGAAGGGCAGGCAGAGTTGATGAAATATGCGGTGGAACGCTGCCGAGGCTTCGACGACTGAAACAAAAACGCCCCTCGCGAGAGAGAGGCGTACATGAGTTCGATTTTTTCAGTACCTGTAGCGGTACTCGGAGCGGTCTTCACGATAGCCGCCCCACTGTTCGCCGCGATGATGATCACGGCCACGATGCCGGTGGTGGTAACTACCACCCCAACCACCCTGGCCATACACTACAACCGGCGGCTGATACACAACCTGGGGCGGCACAATATAAATTGGCTGGGGGCGCTGGTAAATCACCTGGGGTTTGGGCGCATACACCACAGGAGGGGCTGCCATGTAGACCGGGGGGGCGTTCGAGATCACGGTGCCCACTGCGGGGGCGTTGATACCCAGGGACCAATAAATTTTGTCTGCGTGGGCTGCGCCTGAGAACAAAGCAGCCATTGCCACCAAACCTGCCAAACCAATTTTTTTCATCTGACTCTCCTGGGATGAGCACAACGTGCTGACTCAACGGTTTCACCCTGGCAAGCGGTTGACGCGGCACCCCACCCTAAAGTGTGAGCAACCGTAACCGAAGAGACGACGCAAGCGCAGCTGAGCGGCGCCGCGTTTAGAGCAAATCGCGTGGTCTATAGAATAAAGCTGTTCTTCATCAGGCCCGTTGGGCACCCTTGCTTCCCATGACCCATCCACCCAAGTCGACCGGCGACACCAAGCCAAGCCATTTCCTGCGCCAAATCATCGAGAAAGATTTGTCTCAGGGAACCTATGCCCATCGGCGTTTCGCGGGTACCCCGGGTGGGCTGGCGCACCACGCGCAAGGGCCACTGGATCCGGCTCGCATCCGCACCCGCTTTCCGCCAGAGCCCAATGGGTATCTGCACATCGGACATGCCAAGAGCATTTGCTTGAATTTTGGCCTCGCGCGTGACTACGGTGGGGTGTGTCACTTGAGGTTCGATGACACCAACCCTGAAAAGGAAGAGCAGGCCTATGTGGATGCGATCATCGATGCAGTGCGTTGGCTGGGGTTCAGCTGGACCTCAAACTTCGAGGGGCACCGCGACGAGCACCTCTACTACGCTAGCAATTACTTTGAGTTCATGGCTCAGGCGGCAGAGGCTTTGATTGAGGCCGATCTGGCCTACGTCGATGAACAAAGCAGTGAGGCGATGCGGGCCAATCGGGGCGATTTTTCAACGCCTGGCAAAGACAGCCCCTACCGCACTCGCACGCCGGCTGAGAATCTCTCGCGTTTTCGGCAAATGCGTGCGGGAGACTTGGCTGACGGCGCTGCCGTCTTGCGCGCCAAGATTGACATGGCCCACCCGAACATCAATCTGCGCGATCCAGCGATTTATCGCATTCGCCGCGCGACGCACCACAATACGGGCGATGCATGGTGCATCTATCCGATGTACACCTTTGCCCATCCGATTGAGGATGCGCTGGAAAACATCACTCACAGCATTTGCACGCTGGAGTTCGAGGATCAGCGGCCCTTTTATGACTGGCTGTTGGGCCACCTTTGCCGGCTGGGGCTGCTGCAATCGCCGCCACCCCACCAGTATGAGTTTGCACGACTGAACCTCACGTATGTCGTGACCAGCAAGCGCAAGCTCAAAGCGTTGGTGGATGACGGTCATGTGGAGGGTTGGGATGATCCGCGCATGCCGACCATTGCAGGGTTGCGCCGGCGAGGCTACACGCCCGAATCGCTGCAGCTGTTTGCGGAGCGCATCGGGGTGAGTAAGGCTGACAGTTGGATCGATTACGGCAGCCTTGAAATTGCCTTGCGTGATGACCTGGATCCCAAGGCGGCACGCGCATGTGCCGTGCTGGATCCGCTCAAGCTCAAACTGATCAACTTTGCCGAGGTGTTTGGGAGCAATGCGCATGAGGAGCCTTGTCATGCACCTGTGCATCCGGCTCAGCCTGAACGGGGCCAGCGCCACTTTGAGTTGACTCATGAGGTCTGGATTGAGCGTGAAGACTTCATGGAGCTGCCCAGCAAGGGCTTCTTTCGCCTGAGCCCTCCTCGCACTGATGTTGAGGGCAATGCCTTGCCTGGAAGCAAGGCACGGCTGAAGTACGGGTACGTGATCGAGTGCGTGGGCTGCGAGAAAAATGCACAAGGGGACGTGACCGCCGTGTTGGCCCAGGTGATTCCTGACACCAAGAGTGGCACACCTGGCGCCGACTCGGTCAAGGTCAAAGGGGTGGTGACGTGGGTCAGTGTGGCGCTGGGAGTGGCAGCGGAGGTGCGGCTCTATGATCGTTTGTTCACTGAGGCGCAGCCCGATGCGGGGGGGCGTGACCATCTGGCTGTGCTGAACCCCTTGAGCCAGCGCACGGCTCAGGCGTTTGTCGAGCCAGGCTTGCGCACGAGCGAAGGCGACGAGAAATTCCAGTTCGAGCGCCACGGCTACTTTGTGGCCGACAGGGTCGATCACTCAGCAGGTCGCTTGGTCTTTAACCGCACGACAACGCTGAAAGACAGCTGGGGCAAGTAAGAGCCAGAGCTGCCAGTCTGTTGCCGCAGGCCTCCACCAACGAAGGGGTGGGGGTGCTCAACTGCCCAGGGGTTTGAAGAGCTCTTCGAAGTCCTGAGACGTGAGGGAGGCATCGTTCGCGACGCCGCTGAGCAAGCCGTCTGCCAAGCCTGCCTTGCGCGCTTGAAGCTCCAACATTTTTTCTTCAACGGTTCCACTGGCCACGAGTTTGTAGACGAACACCGGTTTGCCTTGACCAATGCGGTAGGCGCGGTCAATGGCTTGCTGCTCGACGGCAGGGTTCCACCAGGGATCGTAGAGGATCACGGTGTCAGCAGCCGTGAGGTTCAGCCCCACCCCACCGGCCTTGAGGCTGATGAGGAACAGGGGGGTATTACCCTCCTGGAATTGGGCGACCATTTCGGCGCGATTGGTGGTTTCACCCGTGAGCTTGAGGTAATCGATTTCGAGGCGCTTGAGCTCTGGCTCAATGAGAGAGAGCATTTCGGTGAACTGTGAGAACACCAAGATACGCCGGCCATCTTCAACCAGCGTGGGCAAGAGATCGAGGAGCAACTCGAGCTTGGCCGACGCGGAGGCGTCGGTCATGTCTCTGGCGGCATCATTGGACTTCAGCAACCGTGGGTCGCAACAAACTTGCCGCAGTTTGAGCAGTGCATCCA
>CANHBY010000210.1 GCA_947458895.1 Burkholderiales bacterium
CTCTACGTAAGCCACAGCGAACAACGGGCAGGTCAGAATCATCAATCAAATCAGCAATCAACAAAGATTGCTCAAATCCATAGCCATTCAATACCTTACGCAGGCGGAGCCAAAACGATTTCCATCCTGCATTCACACCAATTTGGTTTTTCCCGTGCTGCCTGTAGGCCATGCTCGGCCAGTCATCAATGACCCATTTGAACTTGTGAGCCCGGGCGAAGGCATAGGCCAGCCAGTCGTGGTAGTCGATTTGGAAAATACTACCGTCAGCCTCACGAATAGTTTTTTGCAGCTGCGATGCCAGGCCTGATTCAAGCACATAGGTGCAACCTGGCCCTGCCGACTCAAAAAGATAATCAAATTCGCGCTGCGGAAATGCCTTTTTAACCAGAATTTCATTGCCATCAGGCCAAAATGCCGTCACATTACTCGAGTACCCTTTTGCATTTTGCTCCAACATCAGACTGTGCGCTCGCCACAGCTTTTGTGGATGCCAGATATCATCTTGATCAGCAAAACTAAGGTAATCAAAACTGCTCAGATCGATTTCACGCAAAAGCCGGTAAAAGTTGGGCGCGGCGCCACCAAAACGCTGCCCCAAAGGCAAGAGGGTCAAGCGGGTCTCTGAACTGGCCCACTCTGAGAGATAAGCTTCCGTGCCATCGGTAGACTGGTCAACACTGATGAAGATGCGAAGGTCGCATTCGGTTTGGGCAAGAATTGATTCGATTTGTGTGGCAATAAATTCCATGCCATTGTGCGCAGCCAAGCAGACTGCAAAGCGTGGCTTTACTGGCATACCATGCCTTTTCGCGGCATCAATTTATGCCTCCGCTGAGACAGCTCATGAATGTTTCTTTGTCAAGGTTCATCGCATTCAATTGACAATGAATTTTGCAACCCCGCAAGGCCACACTACCCTATTGCCCTAGCAAAAAACACCCCACTCATCACGACCCCAGCGGCAATCACGCCCAGCCGAACCCAGGACACCGGAAGCCTCTTCGACAGCCGCGCACCAACGAATCCCCCCAGCGTGGCGGCGATCATCATCAGCAGCCCCTGCTTCCAGGCAATGGCGCCGGCCAGCACGAAGGCTGCCACTGACAGCCATGAGAGCACCAGCGAGTTTAAATTCTTCAGTGCATTGACGGTGTTCAACTTCGATTCACCGGTGACTGTATAGAGTGCCATCAAAAGGATACCCAGCCCCCCGTTGAAGTAGCCGCCGTAAATGGCCACGGCCAGCAGCCCAGGCTCGCGCCAGCGGGCCAAAACTTGATCATCAGCTGCGTGCTGTGAAACCCGTTTGGCGATTGTGGGGCCCATGGCGAATAGGAGGGTGGCAAACAATAGAAGCCAGGGCACGACGCCTGCGAATAGCTTGCTGGGGGTGACCAGCAACAGCAATGCGCCCACCACACCACCCACAGCGGAAATCGTCATTTCACGAAATAGCCTCCTACGAGGTAAATCTCGAAGTTCTGATTTGAAGCCCAGCGTGCTCCCAAGGTACCCTGGGCTCACGGCCAAGGCACTGGTTGCGTTGGCCACGATGGGTGGCAAACCGGTGAACACCAAGGCCGGAAAGGTCAAGAAACTTCCCCCGCCTGCCAAAGCGTTGAGAATTCCGGCGGCGAAAGCAGCGCCGGCGAGAATCAAAGAGGTTCCCAAAATGGCTATCAGCTCACTCATCGTCGAATTCTCTGGTTCTCGTTGGGAATAATTATTTTTGGCTGAAAATTGCAGCCAATAAATAAATTTAAAATTATTTTTATTCGAAGCCAAAATTATCACCCGAAAGATTCCTGGCGAGCTTCATTTTTCACACTCATCCTCGTGGCCTTGGGTTCACAGGCCTACGTGTCGGCACCGCCATCTCTGCCCTGGCAGCCTCACCGCGACCAACTGATCGCCTGGGTCGGTCAAGGCGTCTCACGCACGGCCATCTATGCCACGCTGAAGCGCCAACACGCATGTACTGGCAGCTACTCTTCGGTGCGTCGGCTACTGGCCGACATCCGATTGAGCCTGCCTCCCGAGACCACCTGCCAGCTGTGGCCCCCAATCTGGGCTCCTGGCATCGCCCCCCCAAACAGGTGGGAAGGAGACTGGCCTTTGTCCCTTAGGGTGTTGGAAAATAAGGGCCTGAGTCGATGTTCCGATCCCCCAGGCCCGCCCCGACGCTGAGATTAGCGAAATGGGAAGCTGTTGACTCTGTACCCGTTGTTCGTCTTAGGAGTACAGCCATGGCTGTAAGTAAAGTAGATTCGTTGGCGCTTCCCAGCGCGGGTTCTGACGCAAATGGCGCGGAGTTTCTTCCCTCGTCAGACGTGAGGTCTGGGCAGAACCATCTTCAATCCGCGCTTTCAAGCCCCCACTACCTCAGCGGCACGTTCGAGCAGCCGGTTCTCAAGCCTGACGATGGAAAGCAGCCAGTGCTGCTGGTGCAGTCTGAGCGCAGCAAACTCGAGCAGCCTGTGGCGCTGAAGAATGCGGTGTGGAGCAAGCTCAACCAGCTGGGCGACAAGGTGAAGTTGGAGCCGCCTGTGGTGATCAGCCGGCCTGATTTGCTGGAAGACAGCATGGCCTTGGCAGATGCGCTGGCTGGGGGCGTCTCGCTTGAGGAGATGGAGTCCGTCTTGCGTGCGAGCGGCCTGACGCCTGAGGATATCCAGGTCGTCAAAGAGCAAGCGCTGGAACTGCTGGGCGTGTCGGATCGGCAAATCGAGCAGTACGCTGCGGCCTATGGTGAGAGCAGCAAGTCCGACCCGGACGCGGCCAAGGACCTTCAGTTTGGTTTGCTCAGTCCGGCAGTTCGAATGCGCTCGCAGCTGAGTGTCGCGAACGGTGATGAGCGCGCTGCTTTGGGAGACGTTGACGCGGCCATGGCGCGGGGTTTAGAGGGTTCGCTGGGTGAGGAGAAGGGTGCCCAGGCTTACACGGACTTGCAGGAGCTGCAGTTCAATGGCCGCGCTGATGAGGGCGAGCCCGTTGAGAGTGGCGCGCAGCTGTTGGCGCAAACCCAGCCCCTGTCGCCCACAGGTCCGCAGGCGGTGGCCAAGATGCTGGATGACTACGATGTTCCGACGGTGCTCGCCAATTTGGAGTCGTGGGGTTTGGATCCACAGGAGGCCTTGGATACGGTGGATCGGGCCTTGGCTTTTGCGGGGGTGAGCGTGGGCCCAAGCAGCCCGCAGCAGGCGCTGGCCAATGGGTATCTGAGTCAAACGATAGCTCGGTTTGGCAACCCTCTGCCGTCGGAGTACCTGAGCTACGCGATGGCGGCGCGGGGGGCGGTGGTTGACCCACACGCGCTGAGCGACGATGAGAAGGGCAAGCTACAGGAGTTCATCAAGGTCTTTGGCGAGCAGGGGTTCGAAGGCCTGAGTGATGAGCAAAAGGTTTGGGCCCAAACGGCGGCCTCAGCGTTTTTGATGACGGACCGCGACCAGTTTGAAGGCTCGACGCTGGGCATGAAGGAGGGGGGGCTCACCCAAGAGGAGGTGGTGGCCGGGGTGGTTGAGCTGCGAAAGCGGGTGGCCAGTGAGAGCGGCTTGCACACGCCTGACATTCCCCCGGAGCACCTGGACTACCAGTCCCTGCTGGTGGGCGGTGAAGACAGCGACCGGAAAAACGCGTTCCTTTGGAACTCGGTGGGCAACCAGATCAAGTTTCAAAAGCAGGGTGACCTGGGCCTCACGGACACGCAAAGCACGGTCTATGTGCCCTATGCGATGGTGCAAAGTGCGTTTGGTGCCGGCATGGGCCCACCCTCACCGCCCATCAAAGAGCCGCTCACCAAAGACGAGCAAACCTTTGTGGCCAAATGGGTGCAGGAGCATGGTCCGATCACCCAAGACAACCGCAGTGAGCTGAGCAAGGCCTTGACGGGCAAGTTTGGCAGTTTCTGGACCGCACGCACCTTCGACATCGATGCCATCCCCGACCCATGGGTGGGGCAACGAGAAAATACCGGCGTGCTGCAAGACGCACAAACCCAGGC